>NZ_JBPRKH010000044.1:0-972 GCF_051417515.1 Capnocytophaga sp. G1920 | reverse complement strand
AGGGAGGAAAGAAACAGTTCGGTACAGTGATTGCTTTAAGTTGAGTATCGTAGAAGAGATTGAGAGAAACGGATTGAGTATTGAAAACTGCCGACGCAAGTACGGCATTGGAGGAAGTACAACGATTCAAAAATGGCTCAAAAAGTATGGCAAAGATCACTTATTAAATAAAATAGTACGCGTGGAAACAATTGATGAAATCGGGGAGCTTCAAGCTCTTAAAAAGGAGTTAAAAGCCCTTAAAGAGGCTTTTGCTGAAACGACTTTAGAGAATAAAGTTTATAAGACTTATTTTCAAATTCTTGGTCAGGAAACAGGAATGGGCGATGAAATAAAAAAAAAGTTAGAACAAGAGTTATTGAAGTACTTTCCAAAACAGAAAAGATAAGCGCTCTTTGCAAGTGTTTTGGTATTAGCAGACAAGCTCATTATAAAGCAGTTAAATCGTTTAAGGAGGTAGCACTCAGTGAGAGTATAATTATTGAGATGGTACAGGAAATACGTCGAGAACTGCCCAAGATAGGAGGAAAGAAGCTTTATTATATGTTATCAGATAAGATACATCAGGTAGCAAAAATAGGGAGAGATAAGTTTTTTATGATATTGAATAATAATGATTTACTTATTCAAAGGAAAAAGAGTTATACCCGTACGACCTATTCTAATCATTCTTTTAGAAAGTGGACAAATCTTGTTAAAGATGTAGAAGTGAGTGCTAAAAATCAAGTATGGGTAAGTGATATAACTTATATTCGCACCTTAGAAGGTTTTAGGTATTTATCGCTTATAACTGATTTATATTCAAGAAGAATAGTGGGATATTGTTTAAGTAATAGTCTATCTATTGAAGGGTGTTTAGAGGCTTTGAAGAAGGCTTTAAAAGGGAAGAAAAGGTCAGAGTCTTTAATACATCATTCGGATAGAGGAGTTCAATATTGTTGCAAAGAGTATATATTGTTATTGCAAAAAGAG
>NZ_JBPRKH010000043.1:0-1087 GCF_051417515.1 Capnocytophaga sp. G1920 | reverse complement strand
AAAGAGCACATTCAAATTAGTATGACTCAGGAGAATCACTGTTACGAAAATGCTCACGCGGAGCGTATCAATGGGATTCTCAAGCAAGAGTTTAATTTAGGAGTTACTTTTAATACTGAACAACAAGCTCTTAGTGCGGTATGTTCGGCTATAAAGACATATAATCAAAAACGTCCTCACTATGCATTGAACTTAAAAACTCCTGATCAGGTGTACTTTCAAAAGGTAGCTTAATGAAAAAAATATTACTAATAAAACAATAATTAATTATGACAACCTTTTTTAGGACGTGACAAAATCTTCACTCATTCTTCGTTCATTGTTCGTCTTTTCTTCGTCTTAGCTTCGCTCTTCCTTCGAATAAACCCTAATTTTCAAGTATATTACCTACCTCACAAGCTTTATTTCCCTACTCAATCAAAAACTTTTCACTCTTAACTTTTTACATATTCTTTGTATAACAATTGTTCAAAATTCATATAAGGTTCATATAAGCTAAACTTTTTTTGCAATATACAGCTTTGTTAATTCTCCTACTTTCCCTCCAACTCGTCCTTCCCCTTCCCAAGCAGTCCCACAATTTCAAACAACAAAAAAAGAGCAATTCTTTATCAGAATTGCTCTTTATAAGAAGGCGGCGACATACTCTCCCACAACAAGTGTAGTACCATCTGCGCTAAAAGGTTTAACTGCTCTGTTCGGAATGGTAAGAGGTGAGACCTTTGACTATAACCACCTTAAATCTTTAGGCCTTAGGTTGTGCGACTCAGAACTAATACCTGATGCCTGTGGCCTAATGCCTTGATATTTTAACATATAGGGATAAAAAACATATTTTCTCAATTGACAATTGATAATTAATAATTAACAATTGTTGTGATGCTAACGCTCTTTAAAAGAATCTCTACGCGCGAAAAGTCTACGGGTGATTAGTATTACTCGGCTATGATGTTACCACCTTTACACCTGTAACCTATCAACGTGGTCATCTCCCACGACCCTTAAAAGAAATCTCATCTTGTGGCGGGTTTCGTACTTATATGCCTTCAGCACTTATCCCATCCGCACTTAGCTACTCTGCTATGCC
>NZ_JBPRKH010000042.1:0-1636 GCF_051417515.1 Capnocytophaga sp. G1920 | reverse complement strand
TCACCCCTACCCTCAGGTCATCCGAAGTCTTTTCAACGACAACCAGTTCGGTCCTCCACGCTGTGTTACCAGCGCTTCAACCTGCCCAAGGGTAGATCACCAGGTTTCGCGTCTACTACTACCAACTATTTCTCGCCCTATTCAGACTCGCTTTCGCTACGAATTCGTATCTGAAATACTTATCCTCGCTGGTAACAGTAACTCGTAGGCTCATTATGCAAAAGGCACGCTGTCACAGCCTAAAGCTGCTCCAACCGCTTGTAAGCGTATGGTTTCAGGGTCTATTTCACTCCGTTATTCACGGTTCTTTTCACCTTTCCCTCACGGTACTAGTTCACTATCGGTCTCTCAGGAGTATTTAGCCTTACCGGATGGTCCCGGCTGATTCAGTCAAGGTTCCACGTGCCCCGACCTACTCAGGATACCCATAAGATTTATAAAACTGTACCTATACGAGACTTTCACTCTCTATGGTGTGCCTTTCCAAACACTTCTAATCCAGCTTTACAACCTATATCTGGGTCCTACAACCCCCGCATCGCCGTAACAATACGGGTTTGGGCTGTTCCCATTTCGCTCGCCACTACTTTGGGAATCACTTTTGTTTTCTTCTCCTCCGCCTACTTAGATGTTTCAGTTCAGCGGGTTTGCCCACCTTTACGGTGTAGTACATCTTCAATGTACTGGGTTGCCCCATTCGGAGATTTGCGTATCATATCGTATGTGCCAATACACGCAACTTTTCGCAGCTTATCACGTCCTTCTTCGCCTCTGAGAGCCTAGGCATCCCCCATACGCCCTTACATAACTTTTCGCGCTTGTAGTTTTATTCAATTAACAATTATCTATTATCAATTAAATAAATACCTCGTTCTCTTTGATTTTTTTTAATATTTCGTTAGATTATCAATAATCTATTATTGATCTCTTATGCTTTTTATCCCAATATGTCAATGTACTGCCTATCCTAGCCTTTCCGAAGGAAAGGAACGTTGGATTTGTGGAGAATAAGGGATTCGAACCCTTGACCCCCTGCGTGCAAGGCAGGTGCTCTAGCCAGCTGAGCTAATTCCCCGTGCTTAATGACGAGTTACGAATTACGAATTACGTTTCACGATATTCGCCTCTCTTCAGCTCCTAGAATTTCCTTATTTAGCTTCTTGTAGTCCCAGGCAGACTCGAACTGCCGACCTCTACATTATCAGTGTAGCGCTCTAACCAGCTGAGCTATGAGACTGCTTTCTTAGGTAAAAGGTAAAAGGTAAAAGGTAAAAAACTTATTACTTTTCTTTGCCTTTTAGCTGGTAACTTATACCTATTTATGTTTGTTGCCAGCAAGATTTAAAGAATCAAATATACCATAAGTCCATTAATCGTTAATAATTAACCATTAATAATTAAATCGGTCATCTCTAGAAAGGAGGTGTTCCAGCCGCACCTTCCGGTACGGCTACCTTGTTACGACTTAGCCCCAGTCACTAGTTTTACCCTAAACAGCTCCTCGCGGTAACCGTCTTCAGGTACTCCCAGCTTCCATGGCTTGACGGGCGGTGTGTACAAGGCCCGGGAACGTATTCACCGGATCATGGCTGATATCCGATTACTAGCGATTCCAGCTTCACGGAGTCGAGTTGCA
>NZ_JBPRKH010000041.1:0-1685 GCF_051417515.1 Capnocytophaga sp. G1920 | reverse complement strand
GCTTTATTCCAACAAGTATCCATTTGTAGCTCTTTCATATATTTTGTATAAGTATCGGCTACAGTTTTTAATGTATCTTCTTCTACATCTGGGAAAAGCTCTCTTAGTTGTGCTACAGTAACGGGTGCTGTACATCTCGGGCAAGAATGTCCTTCTTCCTCTAGTTCAACTCTTTCAACTTTTCCTATGCCTAAGAGCCCACCAACTTTCACAGTGGCTTTATTTTCTGCTAATTTAGTTAGCTGAGGATAAGAATGTAATATTAGAGAATACCTTTCTTTTATAAAAGCTCCTTTTTCGTTACCTTCTTTCCCTTTAATCTTAAATACAGCAATTATATATCCTTTAATCCATTTGTATTTAGAAGTATCTAACTCTACTAAAAGCTCTCCTTTATCATTTATTTTTCCTTTAGCGGAATGGAATGGTTCCCCTTTTATGTTATGGGTCTTAATTTCACTCCAAGGTTTCCAAGTTAGTTCATTCTGCGTTGTATTTTTAGAATAATGAAATTTATCTCTTGTAAAAAACAATACTTCAACTTCTCTGTTTTTCATATTAGTTGCATATATCTTTAAATGTGCAACTTTTCCAGATTCTATAAATTTTCGTTTTTCAGTATCATCTGAATTACAGAAATAGGCTTCTACTATATCTCCTTTATTTGTAATTGTAAGGAGATTATTTTCAAATTCTTCATTTAAAGATTCTTTAAGGAGTTTATTATCAATAGGTTTTACTTTGAAAAATATTTGGAAATCCTTTCTATTTCTGTCTTCCTCCTTCTTCTCTTCCTCTGTTTTTCCTTTAAACACTTTTTTTACTGAGTAATGGAAAGTAAATTCTTTACTACCTACAGGAACTGTTATTTTTTCGGAGGTAAAAATGGGGTTCTTTTTATCTTTAGCATCATATACTTCTACAACAACTTCTTCTCCATCTAACCCTAAATGTTTTATATAAGCATACATTTCTTGGTCATATCCTGCTGTTGCTAAGATATTACCACTGCTTCCATCTTTGTCTATCCAATGAGGTGAAGAAATTGTAGGACGGACAATATTAATTTTTTTCTTTATTGTTTTTTTATTAATACTACAAATAACTTCAAATTCACCTTCAGCTAAAGGTGTAATTTTCATTGTTCTTGGATCTTTTGGGGAGCCGAGCCCCATTCCTTTTATTTGGAAATGTTTCTCAAAAGGTTTATGCTCAATACCATTTTCATCTATATAGCTAAAAGGAATAGTCCATTCTATTCTCTCCAAGTCTTTATATGTGAGATCAGGGAATGTAGTTTTTGCGTTAAGAGTTAAAGGTTTTCCTACTTTTGTAAATCCCTCTACTGAAATATCTTCAACTTCATTTTCTGTTATTGTAAGTTTCCAAGTGTCTTTTTCATCGGGTTTTGTTAAAGAGTTAGATTTTAAGCTAAAAGCCTCTATATAGTATATCCCTTCTTTATCATTACTAAATTTGTATGTTCTTCCACCTTCTTGTACTACTTTTCCATTAAGAGCCCATTTTATATTGGCAAGATCTTCTGAGTTATCACTAAACCTCATTTTTGTAACATTAATGGTAATTTCTTCATTAGGTCTAATTTCAGAAGCATTATTAGTAGGAGAAATAGATATAACACTATTTAAAGCACATTTTCCTTTAAGTTTTTCTTGCACTTTTTT
>NZ_JBPRKH010000040.1:0-2630 GCF_051417515.1 Capnocytophaga sp. G1920 | reverse complement strand
CAGGGCTGTTACATAGAGTTACAAATGTTTGATTTATAATATATTAAATTCATAAGTTCTTTGAAATTAATGATACTCCATTCCATAGCTGACTTGATAGAGTCTTTTCCATTAAGACGAAATAGGTTAATTGATATATTTCTCATTATTGAAAGATTCTCAGGAGCATTACCTGATTTAGTCTTACTCTTGTCCTCTTTCATTTGTACATCTTTCACCCAGTGCAAACGATTTTCTATACCCCAATGAGAACGTATGTGATTAGCAAAGAAATCAGCCTTATTCTTAGCTACACTGCTAATATGGTAAACTATCTCTATTGTCTGACCTTTCTTTGTTTTGACATAACGTGTTGTTTCTATAATTCGCTTTATACCAAACCATTCAGGAGAAATACCCTCTAAATTTTTATAAACTTTGGTAATACGCAATTCATCACGACCTCTTAGCAAAGAACACTCTTGGTAAGTGTGCATTAAATACTTTTTTGTAGCAACATTTGCTTTTATTTGCTCAAAAAGCTTTTTTTGATTACCTTTTACTTGTACTATGTAGTCATTTTTTGACTTTATAATAGTTTCAAGAGTTTTTTTGACAATGTAAGGCATCTAAAGTGATTATTTCACCTTGAATGTCTAAGGCTTGTAAGAGTCTTTGAACGGTATAAATTTCAGATTCTTTTTTGTTCTCTAATTTATCACAAGCTAATACAATGCCTCTTTGTGAAGCAAAAACACTTATCAATGAAACAAAATTCTGATAGTTATTTTGAGTGTCTTTAATAGTTCCTGCAATAGCCTTTCCATCAACAGCAAGTGTTTCACCTTGACACATTGGTAAAAATTGGGCAGTCCACTGATTGAATTTTTGGGCAAAATCATCAAAATCAATTTCCATAAATATCCTTCTAATAGAGCCATATGTAGGTACTTTACAGAAAGTTAGATACTTTTTAAACTCCCATTGGTTTTCTTTGAGGAAACGGCCTATTTCTCGATAACCAGTATAACCTGACATTATTGCTGTTAGGCACATAATCAGGAAGTTAGGCATTTTATGGCGGATACCGCGTCTTTTTCTAGTATCCTCTATACTAGATAACATTTCTATCAGTGTCATAGACTTTTACATTTTATTAGAATGCAAAAATAGTAATTTAAAATAACTTACAAAACTTTGTAACAGCCCTGCCTTTGAAGGGGGCTAGGGGGATGTTATCCCCTAGTGCCTATGGACTAAAACCTAGTGCCTCTTCTCTTTTCTTTCGCCTCGAAACCCTCTTTTTACCATTTTTATACTCGTTGTATCATATTAAGAATCAATTTCTTATACACTTTTTCTATACCGATCGTCCAAGATTCGTATAAGCTTCCTATAAGCTAAGTACACTTTTTTCATAGTTTCCTTTCATCTCGGTATTTTCCGATATTATTCTAATATATTTTGATATCTTCCGAAACCCCCAATAAGTTACCTGTAAGTTCCACTAATAATTGCAATTTTAAGTAGTAAATTTTAGTAAAACTTTTATTTTTCAGAGGGTTGTCCCTTAGAGGCAAAACCCTCTGAGAAATAAAAAAAGAGAAAAAACTATAAAAGTCTTTTCTCTTTCAAAATAAATGCTTTTCTTTGTAAATGACAATGAAAGAATATAAGCATTTAAATTTGGTGCAAAGGTCGGTAATTTCTGCTTTAAAAGCAAGCGGAATCAAACAAAAAGATATTGCTCTTTATGCAGAGTGTAATCCCTCTACCGTCAGTCGAGAGCTGTCAAGAAACAAAACAAAGACAGGAAAATACAGTCCAAAAGTAGCTCAAGAAATCTCAGAAGAGCGTAAAGAACGTTTTAGGAAAGAACGTAAATTTACTAAAGAAATGAAAGTTTTTGTTATTAAGCATATCACTGAAGAACAAGTGGTCTGTTGAGCAAATTGTAGGGTATTGTAAAAAAAATAGAATACCAATGGTTGGAAAAACAACTATCTATAATTTCATTCACCAAGACAAAGAAAACGGAGGCGAACTATACAAACACACTCGTCATCAGCTTAAGCATAGAAGTAGAGCATTGTACACTTGTAAAAAGAAAGTAGAAGATAAAAAGTCTATTGAAGAACGTCCTGAGGTTATAAGTCAGAAAACAGAGTTTGGACACTGGGAAATAGATTTAATTGTAGGAGCAGGAAATAAAGGAGCGATACTTACATTGGTTGAAATGACTACTAAAATGTTATTTATGAGAAAGTTAAAAGAAGGAAAGAAAGCTAAATCATTAGCAGATGAACTTATAGATATGACCTTGCCTTACAAAAACTATATAAAGACAATTACTGCTGACAATGGTAATGAATTTTCTGACTTTAAGCGAGTTGAAAAGAAATTGAACCTACAATTTTTCTTTGCTCATCCTTATAGTTCTTGGGAGCGAGGTCTTAGTGAACACACTAATGGTCTTGTACGGCAATACATACCAAAAAACATTGATTTTAAAAATATTACAGATAAAGAAATTAAAGAATATCAATATAAAATTAATAATAGACCAAGAAAAGTATTAGATTTTGAAAAACCTAAAGATTTATTCTATCAGAAAGTAATCTGAAAAATTGCACTTGATGGTGGAATGGGCG
>NZ_JBPRKH010000039.1:0-3902 GCF_051417515.1 Capnocytophaga sp. G1920 | reverse complement strand
TTTTAGATTTTAATTTTGATAATAAAAAAGTCGCTAAGCATCTCGCTTAGCGACTTTTTTTTCTTGTATTTACTGTGTTACTCTCATTTCTTCAATTTTTAGCCTTGTATCTCAAACGCACAATCCTTGTCCTAAAATCCTACAACCCTTGAATAAGAATTTGCCCATAAAAAATTATCGCCAGAATTTTGCACCGTAAAAACTTGATAAGGGGAACAGCCGAAAGACAAAAGGTAAATATAAAGTCGACGCCTTCCATCTTTTAGTTCTTTGACCTCTTATCTAAAAAATCAATCATTATGGCAAAAAGCAAAAATAATGTAGTAACCGAAGGATTGAGCGGTATGTTAGCTCGCCAAATCGTATTCCGCCAACGCGCAGGACAAACCATCGTAGGGAAAGCCCCCGTTCGCTCTCAGAAAGCAAGCCAAGCACAACAGCTACATCAGCAAAGGTTTGCTCGAGCAGCTTTCTATGCTAAAAGTGCTTTGCAAAATAGTGCACTTAAGCAAAGCTATGCCGAGGAAGCTAAAAAGCGTCCAGGTACCACCCCCTATAATATGGCAATTGCCGATTATCTTAAAGCTCCTGTGATTGACGCGGTAGATACCTCAAACTATACAGGTTCCGTTACCGGAGAAAAGATTGTCGTACAAGTATCCGACACTTTTAAAGTAACAGGCGTGAAAGTGAAAATCACCGACCACGATGCTACACTTGTAGAAGAGGGGAATGCTACCTTCCAAGAAGGTAAGTGGGTGTATACCACCACTGTGGTAAACGCTTCTCTTACCGGCGATAAGGTAATAGTAACAGCCACCGACCGTCCTGCCAATGTTACCACTAAGGAATTTATCCTTTAAAGCGAGTAACAACAAGAAAGGTAAAGCCAGTTTTACTGGCTTTACCTTTTATCTTTTACCTTAAGATCACCCTTATTACAAAATAATTTGTATCTTTGCATCGCTTGTTACCTTTTACCTACTTGTACGGCTCGCACTGCCCGTCATGCTACAACCAACATAGTATTAATTTGAAAAAATCTTTAAAATTTGGATTTGTAAAGAAAAAACATTATCTTTGTATCGAAATTTAAATACTAATCATTATGAAATGTTTAAAATTCTACAACAGAAATGTAACAAGTTTATTATTAAGCTTGTTAGGAATGCTACTTTTTTTATCTTCTTGTTTTAAAGATTTAGAAGAGGAAAAAGAGGTTTTAGAACCTCAAAATCAAACTGTCAGTGAAAATGTATTTGATGAAAACACATATTCATTTACAACTATTGATTTATGGGGCAGTAAAGCTGCAGTTCGTGATATGGGAGATTATTATATCTTCCAAGGAGATATCTTTTTAGACAAAAAAGATATTGAATCTCAACCGAAAGATTCTCTTGCTATGATTACTGCATCCGCAGCAAGAATAGATAAGAGATGGCCTGGCAATAATGTGTATTACACTGTAAGCGGAGAGGGAATTAGTAATAATGACCTAGAACTCCTTAAAGAATGTATAAAGGAAATTGAGGATAACACCTACTTGACTTTTTATAAACGTGTAGGAGAGCCTAATTACATCAATATTGATTTTATAAATTCCACAGAATTTAAGGCTTATTCTAATTTTATAGGAATGAAAGGAGGAAGACAAGAAATTAGAATTACAAAAGGAGCTTGGAGAAGAGGAACTATCATTCACGAAATATGTCACGCCTTAGGGTTGTATCACGAACAATGTAGGGTGGACAGAGATAAATATATCAATGTTCTTTTTAATAATATTCCTGAAAAAGACCTTTATCAGTTTAAAACTTATAGAGAAATAGGACACAATGGGACAGATGTAGGAGAGTTTGATTTTATGTCTATTATGCTTTATGGTTCAACCTATATTTATAAAGATGGAAAAAGTGGTGAAGAAAAGGAAATCTTCGCTATGTGTAAAAAAGATGGTTCTACATTTTATCCACAAAATTATGGGCTTTCTTCTGGAGATGTAGAAGGCTTGATGGTAGCACAGCCTCCTGCTCATTTCACTTTTTGGCAGGTGGGTAATCCTGATCCTATTTTTTCCCCTTATGAATACACTCAAAGTAAATATTTAAAATGTCCTGAAAGAACAAATGTTAAATTCAAATTACAAAGATTGTTTACAATTAATTACAGTAGTTTTAATCCTAAAATTGATCCCAATCAGCCATTCCCTGGATTCGATGATGAGGGCAATCCAATAGGGCAATTAGGAAATTTCACATTAGATGAGTTTGAAATAAAACTGACTATTTCTATTCAAAACAAAAATACTTCAAGAGTTATTTACACAAAAGAAATGTTGTTTAATGAAGAAATACACAAATGGAAAGACGACTACATCAGTGTTGAAATTCCTAAAGGTTTCTATATAGTAAAAGCCTCTTTAACAGGAACTATAAAAAGTGTAGATGACAGCCGAAGGAGAAAAATATTAGAAAAACTTATGTACTCTCCAAAAGTGTTTTTACACTTAGAAGAATCCTCTGTTAAAGGTAAGAATTTGTATATTCCTAAGGAGTTTGGGAATAGATTAAAAAGATATACTTTTATTCAAATTTAAAGTCTATTCTTATGAAAAATATCATTTTTTACACGCTTATTGCCTTGTTTTTGCTTTCTTGTAAAAAAGAAAAACCTGAATTTGAAATTCGAAGAAGCTATCACACTTTTGTGATTGACGGGCATTTAGAGGAATGCTCTTTTCAGATGTTTACAGGTGTCTTCGAAACAAAATGTTATAGGGTTACTAATGAATCTAACAATACTTTCAGGCTCGCCATAGGAGATTTAAAATTCGACGCTTATGAAACAGGCTATCGCTATACTGTAAGAGTGCTTTGCGAGCAAAAAATTCTTAACCGAGAACCCTATCAAGACGAGACGTATTCACCTCAATACATTGTTTTAGAGGTGCTAAAAAAAGAAAAACTATAAGTGTAGCAAATGTATAAAACACGTCCTTGATGTGTTTTAGATTTTAATTTTGATAATAAAAAAGTCGCTAAGCATCTCGCTTAGCGACTTTTTTTTCTTGTATTTACTGTGTTACTCTCATTTCTTCAATTTTTAGCCTTGTATCTCAAACGCACAATCCTTGTCCTAAAATCCTACAACCCTTGAATAAGAATTTGCCCATAAAAAATTATCGCCAGAATTTTGCACCGTAAAAACTTGATAAGGGGAACAGCCGAAAGACAAAAGGTAAATATAAAGTCGACGCCTTCCATCTTTTAGTTCTTTGACCTCTTATCTAAAAAATCAATCATTATGGCAAAAAGCAAAAATAATGTAGTAACCGAAGGATTGAGCGGTATGTTAGCTCGCCAAATCGTATTCCGCCAACGCGCAGGACAAACCATCGTAGGGAAAGCCCCCGTTCGCTCTCAGAAAGCAAGCCAAGCACAACAGCTACATCAGCAAAGGTTTGCTCGAGCAGCTTTCTATGCTAAAAGTGCTTTGCAAAATAGTGCACTTAAGCAAAGCTATGCCGAGGAAGCTAAAAAGCGTCCAGGTACCACCCCCTATAATATGGCAATTGCCGATTATCTTAAAGCTCCTGTGATTGACGCGGTAGATACCTCAAACTATACAGGTTCCGTTACCGGAGAAAAGATTGTCGTACAAGTATCCGACACTTTTAAAGTAACAGGCGTGAAAGTGAAAATCACCGACCACGATGCTACACTTGTAGAAGAGGGGAATGCTACCTTCCAAGAAGGTAAGTGGGTGTATACCACCACTGTGGTAAACGCTTCTCTTACCGGCGATAAGGTAATAGTAACAGCCACCGACCGTCCTGCCAATGTTACCACTAAGGAATTTATCCTTTAAAGCGAGTAACAACAAGAAAGGTAAAGCCAGTT
>NZ_JBPRKH010000038.1:0-4840 GCF_051417515.1 Capnocytophaga sp. G1920 | reverse complement strand
ACCTCATTTTTGTAACATTAATGGTAATTTCTTCATTAGGTCTAATTTCAGAAGCATTATTAGTAGGAGAAATAGATATAACACTATTTAAAGCACATTTTCCTTTAAGTTTTTCTTGCACTTTTTTCCCTAAATGAGGTAGAAATTATCATTTCCAAGAACCGACACGGGGGCATTCTCTCTGAGCGTTGTGTTGTGAGTATGGCTACTTCAAAGTTTAGAGATTTAAAAAAGAAAATTAACCTAATGTAGAACATTTTAATACGATGAAAGTAGTAGCGCAAAGAGTGAGATACTTTTTTTGTGTAATGGCAAACAAATTAGTTTTATTCTCTGTTATATTCTTCGAAAGGGGTATTGTTTAAATTATCCACCTTCTGTTCCTCACCATTCTTATCTACCCATATTTTTTTAACAGCTAATATGTTATTCGTTTCTGGGTCAATAGCAAAAGTAGTATACCTAAATAATACAGGTATTGAGGAATAGTTTTCTTTTATTGTAAAAGTATTGTTCTCAAAAGTAATCCCCATAAAACCCTTTGCTTCAGTATCAGAACCAGCGTTAGATTCTTTATAGGCACTATATAACAACACATCGTTTATAAACTCTTTAAAAGTGCCTTTTTCACTAAGCCTTATTCTTGTTACAAAATAAGATCCTCTATTTAAATTGTTTTTAGGTTGGTAGATGAGTATGGAGTCGTCTATGCCATCACCATTTAAATCTTTTTTCTTTGAATAGACAATTTTATCTATGCTATTATCTCCAAATACTAAATCTCGCCATTTACCTCCTCTTTTAACAAATACATCAGCAAGAGAATACCTATCTGTTCTATCAGAATCACTTAAATCGGCATTTGCTTTGATGAGTAGTTTAGCCATTTCGTAGTTGTTCTTTTCATAAGCTATCAACAGAGGTGATTCCCAAAAATAGTCTTGTGGATAAGGTAGCGGTACACTTTCGGGGGAAGCTCCTTTTTGTAATAAATAACTTACTACTGGTAGGCTGTTGGATTTACAAGCTATGATAAGAGGGCTTGATTGAAGAATATATTTACTTCCTGGTACGTAATAATCACCTTCTCCAAGTTTTGATCGTCCAAAAACATCTTCAAAAATATATTTTACCAAGGGCAAGTTGCCACTTTCAAGGGCTACTAGAAAAGAATCGAATTTCTCCTCTCCTTTTTGTTTTGCTGAATATTTATCAGCACCTTTGGCAAGAAGTGTTTTCACGGCTTCTAAATCACCTTTTTTGCAAGCTAACCCCAATTGAGTGTATTGAAAACCATCTTCATTAAAGCAAAAATCATCGATATTAGAAGTATCTTCTTCCACAGTTTCAGTAACTGTAGTGGTGGCTACACTATTGTCATACAGAACTTGCTGTTGTTGGCAAGTACTTAACAACAGAAATGAGTATAATATGAGAAAAGTTGTTTTCATTTCAAAAGTCAAAAATTAGAATAATTTTAGTGTTTTAGGGTCATAATTTTCAAAAGAGACTTTTCCATTTTTTTTTTGTAAATAGATTGAATCATAATACTCATTGTCATATCCATCATCAGAAATATTCGAATATTCTAATTTGTAAAGAAAAATATTATTCGTTTTACTATCTACAAAAAAAGTAGTATATTTTAATAGGTCTGAGGATACATTTTCTTCTATAGTGAAAAAATGCCCTTTAAAAGAGATATTTCTAAATCCTTCCTCACTTGTAATGTCGTTACTAAGCATCTTAGCATTAAGAAATAGCTTTTCTCTATCTTTATCACTTAAAACTATCTTTATGGTCGCAAAAAGAGCATCATCTCCTGAATCATAAACAATAAACCTATCCTCAATGCCATCTTTGTTTATATCCATTTTTTTTCTAAAAAGAATTTTTCCTAAATCACTATCGTCATCACTAGGCATTACATCTCTTTTCCCCGCTAAAATATCATCATTTAATATTTTAGAAATTACAAAATGCCCGTCCTTATCTTTTTCTAATAAATAGTCTACACAAGTTTCTTTTTCATAAGTGTTTCCAAATAGTAAAAAACAACATCTGTATTCATTTTTATTTTCTAAAGGTGTTATTTTTAATGTACTATTAAGAACATCAGCAAAAAAATCTTGTCCCTTTATAAAAGGGTCGTAATCTAATGTCATATCAGCAGATAGTTCATCAATCTTTTCCAACAATTGCTTGGAAACATATTGCTTGAAAAGTACTTCTTGGTTGTCTAACGAACCATTATAAACAGATGAATAAAATGCTTTTAGAGTTGCTATAGCGACTTTTGTATCTGTAGGTTCGGTGGCTATATTATTAGCGTTCTTCTTATCTCTACAACTGATAAAAGCAATTGTGATAAGTATAATAAAAACTCTTCTCATAAGTAAAAATTTGTTATTTTTCAATCCACCTATATAAAACATATTTCTTTTCTTTTTCGTATTGAGGTGCTACCCAAAATGATTTTTGCTTAAAATCAGATACCCATTGTTCTCCATTCCACATAGCAATATGTCCATAACTATGTCCTTTAACAGCGGCAAAAGCTACAATATCTCCTTTCTTTAGTTCTATTGAGTTTATATCATCTCCTATTTTAGTAAAGCCTGCTATCTCCAATTTTTTCTCATTATAGTATGTCATTGCATGTCCGTTTAGTCCAAAGATTCCTCCAGCATTTATAGCTTGTCTTACATAGAGAGCGCATCTTTCTATAGACTTACTTTTAGCTTGCTTATTTAAATGTTCAACGGCTTTTTCAATATCATATTTTTTTGCTTTCTGTTGTTAAAATTTGCACTCATTTATTTTAAAAGTTTTAGAACTTTTGTTTTTAAAGAAAAGTGCTTTTTCTTCATGGTTTTTAGTTTTACGATTGTTTATTTTTATATCAACATCATCCCCTACTTTTAGACATACTTCTTTAATTTGTTGATCACTACTAGCTCCATTAGCTATTCTATTGATTCCTTTTGCTGCGAAATATCCCATAGCTGTAAGAACAGCTAATTCTGGATTTTCACGAACTTGATCTGCTCCACTATCCGTTAAAATACTTTGTCCCCATAGTTTTTCAATTTTGTCATTTACCATTTTAAAGTTTCCTCTACCAGTTAGTTGTATTAAGCCACTTCCTCTAAATCGCCAACCATCTCCAGAGGCTTCGTTTTTATTACCATTTATATTAGCATATACAAAATTAGCTATATTTTGATCCTTGGGTTTACTATTTATTAATTGTTTTGCTTTTTGGGATAGCTCCTTACTTTTGAAAACACGATTTTTTTCATCATGAAATTCTGCTTTGGGGTCTATAATTGGAACAAATTTATTATTCCCCGATTTATCCTTAACCCGTTCCATTTTAAAAAATCTACTTGGGAAGACTTCATACAAACGTTCTTCTGTGTAACTATCCATATTTTCACCCTTTTTTATATGCAATTTAAATCCTGTTTCTATTGCTGCTTGGGCAAAGAAGTGAGCTTTATTCCAACAAGTATCCATTTGTAGCTCTTTCATATATTTTGTATAAGTATCGGCTACAGTTTTTAATGTATCTTCTTCTACATCTGGGAAAAGCTCTCTTAGTTGTGCTACAGTAACGGGTGCTGTACATCTCGGGCAAGAATGTCCTTCTTCCTCTAGTTCAACTCTTTCAACTTTTCCTATGCCTAAGAGCCCACCAACTTTCACAGTGGCTTTATTTTCTGCTAATTTAGTTAGCTGAGGATAAGAATGTAATATTAGAGAATACCTTTCTTTTATAAAAGCTCCTTTTTCGTTACCTTCTTTCCCTTTAATCTTAAATACAGCAATTATATATCCTTTAATCCATTTGTATTTAGAAGTATCTAACTCTACTAAAAGCTCTCCTTTATCATTTATTTTTCCTTTAGCGGAATGGAATGGTTCCCCTTTTATGTTATGGGTCTTAATTTCACTCCAAGGTTTCCAAGTTAGTTCATTCTGCGTTGTATTTTTAGAATAATGAAATTTATCTCTTGTAAAAAACAATACTTCAACTTCTCTGTTTTTCATATTAGTTGCATATATCTTTAAATGTGCAACTTTTCCAGATTCTATAAATTTTCGTTTTTCAGTATCATCTGAATTACAGAAATAGGCTTCTACTATATCTCCTTTATTTGTAATTGTAAGGAGATTATTTTCAAATTCTTCATTTAAAGATTCTTTAAGGAGTTTATTATCAATAGGTTTTACTTTGAAAAATATTTGGAAATCCTTTCTATTTCTGTCTTCCTCCTTCTTCTCTTCCTCTGTTTTTCCTTTAAACACTTTTTTTACTGAGTAATGGAAAGTAAATTCTTTACTACCTACAGGAACTGTTATTTTTTCGGAGGTAAAAATGGGGTTCTTTTTATCTTTAGCATCATATACTTCTACAACAACTTCTTCTCCATCTAACCCTAAATGTTTTATATAAGCATACATTTCTTGGTCATATCCTGCTGTTGCTAAGATATTACCACTGCTTCCATCTTTGTCTATCCAATGAGGTGAAGAAATTGTAGGACGGACAATATTAATTTTTTTCTTTATTGTTTTTTTATTAATACTACAAATAACTTCAAATTCACCTTCAGCTAAAGGTGTAATTTTCATTGTTCTTGGATCTTTTGGGGAGCCGAGCCCCATTCCTTTTATTTGGAAATGTTTCTCAAAAGGTTTATGCTCAATACCATTTTCATCTATATAGCTAAAAGGAATATCCCATTTTAAATTTTTTAGATCTTTATCTGAGAGATCGGGGAATATAGTTTTTGCTGTAAGAGTAAAAGGTTTTCCTACTCTTGGCATTCCCTCT
>NZ_JBPRKH010000037.1:0-7087 GCF_051417515.1 Capnocytophaga sp. G1920 | reverse complement strand
AAAGAGCACATTCAAATTAGTATGACTCAGGAGAATCACTGTTACGAAAATGCTCACGCGGAGCGTATCAATGGGATTCTCAAGCAAGAGTTTAATTTAGGAGTTACTTTTAATACTGAACAACAAGCTCTTAGTGCGGTATGCTCGGCTATAAAGACATATAATCAAAAACGTCCTCACTATGCATTGAACTTAAAAACTCCTGATCAGGTGTACTTTCAAAAGGTAGCTTAATGAAAAAAATTGACTAATAAAACAATAATTAATTATGACAACCTTTTTTAGGACGTGACAAATGACGAATGACGAGAGACGAATGACGGAGGAAATGTGATGAAAATCTCTTGCTGGCTACCTTCAAAGGGGGAATTAGAGACGGGAAAAGTTGTTTGACAGGGCGGATAGGGGAGGGGGATATTTATGGAATGGACTTTTTGTTATCGGGGGAAAGATAGTGCTTAGAGGAGGGTTGCTTGCTGATTATTGAAAAGAATAAGATGTTTAACTTGCAGAAAGACAACAAACCGGCGGAGAAAAGTTACTTTTGTAACTTAATTGTAATAGTAGTTTCTTGTTAGTTCAGAAATAATTATTACTTTTGTCACTTGTAATTTGTTATACAGGATATGCCATTAGCTTTATTCAATTCTATTACTTCGTGGTTTTTAAAACGCCGTATTGACCAAATACAAGAGTTTGTAGAGCACCCACATAAGGTGCAAGAACGTGTGCTTTTGGAGCTTCTCGATGCTGCCAAAGACACCGAACTCGGCAAACTATATAACTTTGCTGAGGTGAAAAACTATGAGCAATTCAGTAGAAATACACCATTAGTTTCTTATGAAGCTTTTGAGCCTTACGTAGAAAGGGCAAGACGAGGGGAGCGGAATGTGTTTTGGCATACGCCGATAAAATGGTTTGCCAAGAGCAGTGGGACTACTAACGCTAAGAGTAAGTTTATTCCGGTAAGTGAGGAGGCACTGCAACTGTGTCATTACAAATCGGGGAAGGATATGCTATGCTTATACCTAAATAACAACGAGGATTCGAATCTGTTTAAAGGCAAGAGTTTGCGACTGGGGGGGAGCAAGCAACTGTATGAACAAAACGGTACTTATTTTGGGGATTTATCGGCGATTTTGATTGAAAACCTGCCTTTTTGGGCAGAATGGAGTTGTACCCCCAGCAACAAGGTATCGCTGATGAGTGAATGGGAGAGTAAGTTACAAGCGATTATCAAAGAGGCGAAAACAGAGAATGTGACTAGTATTGCGGGGGTTCCTTCCTGGATGTTAGTGCTTTTAAATAGGATTTTAGAAGAAACCAAAAAGGAACATCTTTTGGAGTTGTGGCCCAACTTAGAAGTATACTTTCACGGAGGGGTGAGCTTTATACCGTATCGCGAGCAGTATAAGCATATTATTCCTTCGGATAGTTTTCGTTATTACGAAATATACAACGCCTCCGAAGGGTTCTTTGCCATTCAAGACCGCAACAATTCGGACGAGATGTTGCTAATGCTCGACTACGGGATTTTCTATGAGTTTATACCGATGGAGACTTTTGGTACTGCGGGACAAAAGGCAATTCCGCTGAGTGAGGTGGAAATAGGGAAGAACTATGCGATGGTGATTACTACCAATGCCGGTTTGTGGCGCTATATGATAGGAGATACGGTAAGGTTTACTTCGGTAGTGCCTTATCGGATTAAGATTACGGGTCGTACCAAGCACTTTATTAATGTATTTGGAGAAGAACTTATCGTAGAGAATGCCGAGCGCGCCTTAGAAAAGGCTTGTGAGCAGACTAATAGTCACTTGATAGACTACACGGTTGCGCCTATATTTATGCAAGACAAGCTGAAAGGAGGGCACGAATGGGTAATAGAGTTTGATGCACCTCCTGAGAGTTTGGAGCAATTTACCGAGATATTAGACCGCGAACTGCAAAAACTCAACTCGGATTACGAAGCTAAACGCTACAACAATATGACGCTGAATATGCCCAAAGTGCACAAGGCTCGCACGGGGCTTTTTCACGACTGGCTCAAACACAAGGATAAGCTTGGTGGGCAGAACAAAGTACCTCGACTCTCGAACAGCAGGGAGTACGTGGAGGAGTTATTAAATTTATAATGAAATTAAAAGTAGAAAGGCTACCCTATTGGGTAGCCTTTCTTATTTGCTATAACTTTAAATTATCTTCTTCTTTTGCGAATGAAGATGATAAGACCGACGAAAGCGAGAAGCACTATTCCACCTATCCAAAGGGCGCTGAGCGATACTTTTTCTTGAGGACTTCCGGCAGAGGTTTCTTCTTTTTTGAGGACTTTAGCGTCTTGGGTATTGGGTTGAGCCTGACTGCCTTGGTGCGATTGAGCGAGCTGTTGCTGATACGCTTGGGCATTGGCAGGTGAAGCCTTTTTGCTGATATAATCCTGCAACTTCTTATTTTCGGAAGAGAAATGAGAAGAGCTTATACCGAATTGCTTAGTAAGGTCGGTATGGATATCGGCGAGTTTACTGATTTGAGCATCGGAGGCTTTCCACATACCTTTGCGGGTAGCTTCGAGCATTACAGCAGTTACCTCTTGCAAGGCTGCTACGTTCTCTTTCTTTATAAAATCGGTGATGCCCAGATGATGTTTATCTTCTATATAAGTGTTGTATACCTCATTCCACATTGCATCGTCGATGAGTTCGGGGCGAGTAGCTTCCCAACCGTGCATATTAGTAACGATTTCGGCTATTTGTCCGGCACTTGAAGCCTTACCCTTCATCATTTCTTTGATGTATTTAGGATTGAATATTGTACTGCGAGCTTCGACCCCTACGGCTTCTTTGAGTTCTTGCACGTGCATATTCTTATGGTTGCGATAATCGGCGAGGTAGGCATCGGGGTCTTTGCCGTTTACTTCTTTGATAGCAGCATTCATACCCCCCATAAACTCGTAGACGTGGTCGAGGCTAAGCGCTCCCCAAGTGTTGTTTTGGCGAGGCTGAATGAGCACATCGGCGTTCTTGATAGCGGCGCGGAACATACCTTCTTGGAACTTGCTCCAATTGTCTTTACTGCCGTAGAAAGCGCCCATATTATGCATATAAACCTCAGCGATATCCTTTTGAGTTTCCCACTTATCGCCGGAATTAATCAACTCCTTAGTACCTGTATCATAACGACCTTGCAAGCCACCAAAGATACGTTCGGTAGAAAGTTCGCGGGCTTCTTTGGGCGATACTCCGGCTTCTACCAATTGTTTTTCGATATTTACACTACCTGCGCTCACTTCATTGGCATATGCTTCCTCAGGAAGAGCTGATACCATTTGAATGGCTTTGGTAAGCAAGAACAAACGAGAAGCTGCTAAATCGCGGAACTGACCTGAGGTTTGAATCACCACATCGATACGAGGGCGACCCAACTCTTCAGAAGGAATGACGCGCACATCGCCTACACGACCAAAGCTATCCCATACGGGTTCAACACCTAACATATACAAGGCTTGGGCGATAGATACACCTTCGGTTTCTATAAATTCGGAACTCCAAAAGGTATAGGCTATTTTCTTGGGATATTCGTGGTGTTTGGTTTGGTATTCACTAATTACATTTTGGGCTAAAGCTACGCCTCTATCCCACGCGAGTTTAGACGGTGTACTTTCGGCATTCACCCCATAGAGGTTGTGACCGGTAGGTACGCCTTTAGGATTGGCTACTGCATCACCTCCTGAGGAAGGAGGGGTGTAACCACCATTTAGAGCATTGAAGAAAGCCTTTTCTTCTAAACGCGGACTGTTTTGCAAGGCATCTTTATAGAGGGCTACATTGGTAATGGTTCTTTCGATATCTACCAAGGCACGTGCATAATCTATCTTAGCCTTTTGAGCGTTGAGAGCAGCCAGCTCTTCCTTAGTAAGAGGCTTGCGGTCTTCTTTTTTGGCTGGAGCTTTGATTTTGGTAGGACGACCTACGGCATCAGGTTTCTTAGCAGTAGCCGAAGTTGTGGCTGTTGTGTGAGTAGCAGTAGTGGTTGCTGAAGCCGTCGCTTGTTTTTTCATCTGCTGTTGTAAGAAATAAGGCATACCACTTCCTTCTTCTTTAGCCATTGTAACTTTGGCTTTTTGCAAATCGTCAGCAGAGATATGAGCATAGCTGCAAATCAGTTCAGTAGTAACTGGTTTGCCTGCGAGTATTTGGTTTACTAAGCTCTTAGCAGGGTTTAGATAATGAGTTGTGAAAAAGGCTTTGCGTTTAAGGTCGGTTTCGGTAACTTTACCGTGGTACTTATCTAAGGTAGCCAAACTGTACGCAATAGGGTCGGCACTCATAGCCAAGACGGTAGAATTAATTTTATCAGGAGTATAAGGGACTCCCATCACGTAGTATTCGCCATTAATCTTCTCGGTGGCAATCTCTTCGGCGAAGTTAGCAAGGCGGTCGATTTCGGCTTCGGTATACGGTTTTGAGAGGATACTATCCAAACGCAAATCACGATGTAAGCCCATTGCTACGGCTAACTTTTTGATGTGTAATCCAATGGTTTGTTTATCGATAGGGTTCTTTGCTTTCTGATAAGAAAGAATGGTGTTCTCTAAATTATTGAAGGTATTGCGCATATCGCTTTCGGTGAAAGCAGGGGTAAGATAAGACACAATACTGCCGTACGAACGGCGTTTTGCCATCATCGCTTCGCCTATATTTCCGATAGTATAATAGTAGAAATGAGGTACGGTACCCACACAGATATCTGCCCAATCGTAATCAGAGAGGGCTACTTGTTTATTAGGGGTAAACTCCAAAGAGCCGTGTGTACCGAAGTGAATGAGCGCATCGGCTTTGAAGCCATTTTGTATCCAAAGATATGCCCCCATATAGGCATAAGGAGGGATTTCTTTTACACCGTGCAACACTTTAAAATCATCATCAGTACTAATGGCGGCAGGAGGTTGAGGCAGAATAGTGATATTACCGAAAGTGAGTTGGGCTACCGCCAGATAATCTTTACCGTCCTTAGATGTATTAAGGTAAGAGCCCGGTACAGCGCCGTTCTTTTCGATTACTTGCTTATAGAGTTTTTCGGGTAAAGTTTTTTTGAGCCAAGCATCTAATTCGTGAGCTTCTACCAAAGCAGGTGCACCTGTATTGAAGAACTTTTCGATATCGCCTTTGGCATTGGCTCTATAAGTATTGGCGTGCGTGAGCAGTAGCTGGTTGAATTCGGCTTGTGTAGCGGGAAGCGTTCCTACGTTATAACCTTCGTTTTTGAGTTGATGTAAAAAGCGGAATAGTGAAGGTTCGACCTCCAACCCTTGCGCGGCAGCAGGTGTAAGCCCCACACCTTTGAAGTAAACAATCGCCAACTTCTTGTCGGCATTAGGTTTACGTTTTAAATCGGTGAAGTTATGAATGATTTTGGCGAACTTACGGGCGCGGTTCTCGATAGTGTTGAGGAAGTAATAACCTTGTTTGTTTTGTTCTTGGGCAATCACTACATAAGGGTAGAGCGCTCCGTCTAACTCGGGCATTACAATGGTTTGCCCCATAAAGCCGCCCGACATACCCATAGGGTCTTTTTCCCAATCGTCTTTCATTGCTAAGACCGATAGTCCCGTGAAGAGGGGTACGTTGTGCTCCTTAGCCCAATTGATAAACAGTTCGGGTTGCCCCATCATCATTTGTCCGTGAGGAAAATAGACAATAGCATCGGGATTGATTTCGGTAAGGAAGTCGATGCGTTTTTCTTGAGCGGTGAAAGGATAGACGTTCATACCCTGTTTCTGCAAGGCGTGTATTACCCCATTGAGGTGTTCTTTATTTCCGCCAAAAGGCTCGTGTAAGCCTGCTACTATGGCGATGCGAGGAGCTCCTTCTTTATAGAAATTATTCTTCTGAATATACTCTTGATATTCTTTAAGGGAGCTGAAAGAACGCTCGTCGTCTAAATGAAAATAGACGTTTTCTTTGCGCTCGATAGGCGGTGCGGGTTCGGTAGCAAACCATTTCTTGTCGATATATTTGCGGACATAACGAACGAGGTTTTGGTAGTTTGCCTTATTGCCACTCATCAGATAGTCGCCTACGTGTTTGAGTTCGGTTTCGTTGAGGCTACTGATATCGTTATCGGGATTGGTAACGGCGAAACTGTGAAAAGGCACGCGGTTAGCAGCATCGATAAGCTGATTGCGCTGTTCGTCGCTAATTTTCAGTCCCATTGCCCATACGAGGACAAAGTCGTAGTTTTTGAGTTTATCGAGTTGGTCGAGGGGGACTTCTTCGATTTTGATAAACTTATCGGAATTAGAAAGGGCGATATTGGACGCCTGATAGCTGATGAAGTTCACCAATGCGATACGGGTGGGGGCGATGTATTTTCGCCATACGAAATAACCTGCTATTACTATAAGAAGCAGGGCAATGATGGATAGAATCTTTTTTTTCATCTTATTTGCTGTGGGTCGTAGCACGACAACAGATTGTTTTATAAATTAGACAAAAAGGTTTTATGTGAACAGGTGGGGCTGTGCCTCAGAATTTAAGCAAAATCAAGGTAATGCTTTGTAAAATGCTTGTTCTAAGACTTCAACTTTGCTGAAAACCATAACACGATGGGCAATTTAATTAATAGATTTGTGGATTGCCTTTGTATTGGGTTAACATTAATGTAATGAAAACTTGGGTGCAAAGATAAAAAAATTATTTTGAATAATAATAAATAGCGAAAAAAAGGTGCGAGGTCGTAGCACGACAGGCGGAGCGAGCCGTACAGGAGAGGAAAATTAGAGAATTTGGAAATGAGGGAATTAGCAAATGGGGTGCGAGCTACAAGAAAAGCACAAGCGGAGGTATTGTCAGTTTATTCAACTTTGGCAAAGTTTAGAACCAAAACTGTAAGGAAGATTTATAAAGCACTGATTTTTAACTATGTTTTTTTGTAGGAATACTGTGTAAGTATTATCTTTGCAAAAAAAAGTTATGACCACTATAATAAAGAATAGAAAAAGAATTTCAAATATCTTTTCTAAGATAGAAGATAAAGAGTTAGAATTTCTTGTAAAAGAAACAGGAGTCGATAAATATAGCAAAAAACT
>NZ_JBPRKH010000036.1:0-8552 GCF_051417515.1 Capnocytophaga sp. G1920 | reverse complement strand
AATAAAATGTAAAAGTCTATGACACTGATAGAAATGTTATCTAGTATAGAGGATACTAGAAAAAGACGCGGTATCCGCCATAAAATGCCTAACTTCCTGATTATGTGCCTAACAGCAATAATGTCAGGTTATACTGGTTATCGAGAAATAGGCCGTTTCCTCAAAGAAAACCAATGGGAGTTTAAAAAGTATCTAACTTTCTGTAAAGTACCTACATATGGCTCTATTAGAAGGATATTTATGGAAATTGATTTTGATGATTTTGCCCAAAAATTCAATCAGTGGACTGCCCAATTTTTACCAATGTGTCAAGGTGAAACACTTGCTGTTGATGGAAAGGCTATTGCAGGAACTATTAAAGACACTCAAAATAACTATCAGAATTTTGTTTCATTGATAAGTGTTTTTGCTTCACAAAGAGGCATTGTATTAGCTTGTGATAAATTAGAGAACAAAAAAGAATCTGAAATTTATACCGTTCAAAGACTCTTACAAGCCTTAGACATTCAAGGTGAAATAATCACTTTAGATGCCTTACATTGTCAAAAAAACTCTTGAAACTATTATAAAGTCAAAAAATGACTACATAGTACAAGTAAAAGGTAATCAAAAAAAGCTTTTTGAGCAAATAAAAGCAAATGTTGCTACAAAAAAGTATTTAATGCACACTTACCAAGAGTGTTCTTTGCTAAGAGGTCGTGATGAATTGCGTATTACCAAAGTTTATAAAAATTTAGAGGGTATTTCTCCTGAATGGTTTGGTATAAAGCGAATTATAGAAACAACACGTTATGTCAAAACAAAGAAAGGTCAGACAATAGAGATAGTTTACCATATTAGCAGTGTAGCTAAGAATAAGGCTGATTTCTTTGCTAATCACATACGTTCTCATTGGGGTATAGAAAATCGTTTGCACTGGGTGAAAGATGTACAAATGAAAGAGGACAAGAGTAAGACTAAATCAGGTAATGCTCCTGAGAATCTTTCAATAATGAGAAATATATCAATTAACCTATTTCGTCTTAATGGAAAAGACTCTATCAAGTCAGCTATGGAATGGAGTATCATTAATTTCAAAGAACTTATGAATTTAATATATTATAAATCAAACATTTGTAACTCTATGTAACAGCCCTGCCCTTTGGAGGGGGCTAGGGGGAGGTTATCCCCTAGTGCCTATGGCCTAAGGCCTAGTGCCTCTTCTCTTTTCTTTCGCCTCGAAACCCCGTTTTTAACATTTTTAGCACTGTTGTATGATATTATGAATCAACTATTTATATACCCTTTCTATACCAATCGTCCAAGATTCGTATAAGCTTCCTATAAGCTCTCTATAAGCTAACCCCACCCTCCTTACACCCTTTTTTCACCAAAAATGCCCTTAACCTTCTTCTGAAAATCTCCGTTTTCTTCCGAATCTCTCAACTCTCCAAATTTGCTAATTCAACAGCCTGTGTGGCTCACACTGCCTGTGCGGCTCGCACCTTTGGCAAAGTTGAATAAACTGATAATATTTTCTCATTTTCTCATTTCCTCATTCCCTCATTTTCTAATTCTCTAATTTTCCACTGGCAAAGTTAATTATCGGTATTTCTGACATTATTAGTATTATTGGCATTAAATAATTGTTAATTAAAATTTATTTTGTATATTTGCACCAAGTTTTTAATTTCAAAAAAATGAAAAGAATAATTCTTTCCCTATTAGTTACTGCTTGCTTGACTGCGTGTAGTAAAAATGACAACGAGGCTCCTGACGACAAGAAGCCTCCTGTTACTTTAGAGCCTAAGCCAGCTCCCGAACCCACTGTGGGGGTATATCCTCGCATTGTAACTACTACCCAGCATTTAAGAAAAAAGCAATTGGTTGCTGAGTCTACTATTGTCAATGGTAAGGTTACTAAATCTATTCAGAAAGTAACTGATTTAGAAAACGGAAATGTTACTACTTACATCATTGATTACAAGTACGATGCTAATGGTTACCCTACCGAAATCACCACCTCACGTAAAGGGCGCACTATACTTGATGAGAAAGAAACTTACCGCTTTGAAAATAAAAGATTGGTAGAAAAGATTAAAATTGTAGAGGGGGGCGTTAGAACGAATACTCATAACTATTCTTACGACCCTGAAGGTAAACTCATAAAGTATATTTACTCTTCGCTACAATACACAGATTCTAAGCCAAGTATTATTGAAACAAACTACACTTATACTAGCACTACTGTTTCAGCTGCTATTGTAGGCGGACATACTGAAACAATTACTTTCGACAGCCGTTGGAATAAGTTGAAAAGTGAACAAAAATTCACTCGAACTGCCGATATTTGGGAGTATCAATACAACGATAAACCCAATCAAGCTTATGGTCATTTAGGCGACTTGCTCTACCCCGAAGAGTTTATCTCTAAAAATTGTCTTACCTTAATGAGACACATATCAAAAGAAGAAGGCAAAGCCGATTTTATTACGGAATATCGCAGGGAATACCAATACAATGCACAGGGTAATATAAGAGAAATTAAAAAATACGACTCCAACGGTAAGTTAGAAGAAACCACAGAATACGAATATTAGTAATCAACTCAATGAAAACAGAACAAGAATTAGCCGAATTTTACGAGCGCTTAAAGAATGAACTCATCGAGACTTCGCTCTTCCCCACTCGTTATCTCTATAAATTTGTAATACCTACTGATGAAGCAAAACTCAATCAGCTCAAAGAGGTATTCAAAAATACCGATGCCGAAATCACCACACGCCCATCGTCTAACGATAAGTACACAGGTGTTTCGGTAAGCCTTACCGTTAAAAACCCCGATGAGGTAATTGCCTATTACAAAGAAGCAGGTAAAGTAAAAGGAATATTATCATTATGACGACCTTAGAATATAACACCGAACGCCCTCACTTAATCATCCCCGAATACGGGCGACACATTCAAAAAATGATAGAAAAAGCGGTACTCCTTAAAGACCGCG
The DNA here is from genome assembly GCF_051417515.1 of Capnocytophaga sp. G1920. Lineage (NCBI taxonomy): Bacteria > Pseudomonadati > Bacteroidota > Flavobacteriia > Flavobacteriales > Flavobacteriaceae > Capnocytophaga > Capnocytophaga sp. G1920. Next base: position 5,569 of record NZ_JBPRKH010000036.1, on the reverse strand, counting down.
ATACACGTAATAAAACGGCTCGAAGTATCGTCGCCGTAATGGGAAACTTATTCCCTCACTTGCGCGACGTCCCTGATTTTCAACATAAACTTTGGGACCAGCTCTTTATAATGTCCGATTTTCAGTTAGACGTCGATTCTCCTTATGAAAAACCCACGCCTTCCACACTTCATAAACACCCCGAAAGACTTAGATACCCTCAAGCACATCCCCGCTACCGCTTCTACGGCAACGTAATTATTCGTATGATAAACACTTGCGTAAATTGGGAAAAAGGCGACCTACGTGAAGCTTTAGAGTATTCTATCGCTAACCATATGAAGAAATGCTTCCTCACTTGGAATAAAGAAAGCGTAGACGATAGTGTAGTTTTTGAACATCTATACGAACTGAGCAACGGGCAAATTGATTTGAGAAAGGCTAACGAAGACCTTACTAATAGTCGTGACCTTATCCGCACGAAGCAAAATCTAACTAAACGCACTCCTCAACCGCAACCTCAGCAAGCTAAAAGAATATTCTCAACCAATAAAAAAAATAACAATGGGCGTTTTTAAAATAGAAGGTGGACATACCCTCAAAGGAAGTATTACACCACAAGGAGCTAAAAACGAAGCACTACAAGTACTTTGTGCAGTTCTACTCACCGACCAAAAAGTTACCATTCACAACATTCCCGATATTCAAGATGTGAATAAACTGATTTCTTTGCTCGAGAATTTAGGCGTCAAAATCCAAAAGCTCGGGAAAGGTACTTATAGCTTTCAAGCCGACGATATCAATATAGACTATTTAAAGTCCGAGGCTTTTCATACCGAAGGGCAAGCCCTGCGAGGTTCTATTATGATAGTAGGTCCTCTGCTCACGCGTTTTGGAGTAGGCTATATTCCTAAACCGGGAGGTGATAAAATAGGTCGCCGTCGCCTCGACACCCACTTCGAAGGGTTCATCAAATTAGGCGCCCACTTCGAATATGATGAGAATAACTTTACTTATAGCGTAGTAGCCAAGAAACTAAAAGGAAGCTATATGCTTTTAGAAGAAGCCTCAGTTACGGGTACTTCCAATATTATTATGGCTGCCGTATTAGCCGAAGGTACTACAACTATTTATAACGCAGCTTGCGAGCCCTATGTACAACAACTCTGCCGTATGCTCAACGCTATGGGAGCCGATATACAAGGTATCGGTTCCAACCTCATTACTATCAATGGGGTAGAACGTTTAGAGGGTTGTACACACACTATCCTCCCCGATATGATTGAAATAGGTAGTTGGATAGGCTTGGCTGCTATGACCCGCAGTGAAATTACCATTAAGAATGTAGGCTGGGAGCATTTGGGTATTATGCCTACTATCTTCCAGAAATTAGGTATTACCTTCGAAAAGAAAAACGACGATATTCATATCCCCGCTCATACTAACGGCTATGAAATCCAAAATTATATCGACGGCTCTATCCTAACCGTAGCCGATGCCCCTTGGCCTGGTTTTACCCCCGACCTACTCAGTATCGTGCTGGTAGTCGCTACTCAAGCACGTGGGGAAGTGCTTATTCACCAAAAGATGTTTGAGAGTAGGCTATTCTTTATCGATAAACTGATAGATATGGGCGCTAAAATTATACTATGCGACCCTCACCGCGCTACCGTTATCGGTAATGATTTCCGTTCACCCTTGCGCGCAACCTTAATGACCTCACCTGATATTCGTGCCGGTATAGCCTTGCTTATTGCAGCTCTTTCAGCCAAAGGCACCTCTACCATTTACAATATAGAACAAATAGACCGTGGTTACGAAAACATCGACGGACGACTCAAAGCCCTCGGTGCCCAAATAGTAAGAGTCTCCTAATAGATATGGGATAACACGTAACATATTAATCATTAATCATTAACCATTAAACATTAATCATTAAAAAGTGAATTATAATTTTGACGAAGTAGTTTGCAGAAAACACACCGATGCTCTCAAGTTAGAGGCATTAGCCCCCCGCTGGGGACGCACCGATTTGCTTCCTATGTGGGTAGCCGATATGGATTTTAAAACACCTCCATTCATAGTGGAAGTAATGAAAAAACGTATGGAATGTGAAGTGTTTGGCTACACAGTGAAACCCGAAAGTTGGTATGAAGCCATTATCAGTTGGCAAAAACGCCGTCATAAGTGGACGATTACCAAAGAAATGATTTCATTTGTACCTGGGGTAGTACCAGCTTTGGCAATGGCAGTACAGGCATTTACTCAGCGTGGTGAAAAGGTGATGATTCAGCAACCTGTATATAATCCTTTTGCTCAGGTAATCCGCAATAACCATCGCGAATTAGTAAACTGTCCATTAGAACTGAAAGATGGGCAATATCATATCAATTTTAAACTCTTCGAAAAAAAGATAAAAGGCTGTAAGCTCTTCCTCTTCTGTCACCCTCATAACCCTGGCGGACGTGTATGGACGCGCGAAGAACTCAAAAAAGTAGCAACTATCTGTGCTCAGAACAACGTAATAATAGTAGCTGACGAAATCCACGCCGACCTTACCTTACTTCCCTACGAGCACATTCCGTTTGCCTCAGTAAGCGAAGAAGCTAAACAGAACTCCGTTGTATTTGCATCTCCCAGCAAGGCTTTTAATATGGCAGGCTTAGCTACCTCTTATGCGGTAATTGCTAATCCTACCCTGCGTCGTCGCTTCGAAAGCTATGTAGAAGGGAACGAATTGGCTGCCGGCAATGTCTTTGCTTTTAATACCGTTGTAGCAGCCTATAACAAAGGCGAAGAATGGTTACAACAAATGCTCACTTACGTTCAAGGTAATATTGATGAAGTGGTAAGTTATATCAAGGAAAACATACCTCAACTAAAAGTCATCATACCTCAAGCCTCTTATTTAGTGTTTATTGATTTCAGTGCGTTACAGCTCAACCAAAAAGATATAGTCGCTTTATGTACCAATAGGGCGCACTTAGCCTTAAATGACGGTAGTATTTATGGTGAAGAAGGCAATGGCTATATGCGCATCAATTTAGCTTGTCCGCGTAGTGTGGTAAGGCAAGCCTTAGCTCAACTCAAAGACGCAATAACTTCAATATAAAAGTCAAGCGCCTAAATAATCAGATTATTTAGGCGCTTTTCATTTTTTTATTCTCTAATACATCCAAGCTTTTAATTGAGCTCTTATCTCAATTTCAGCGTTACAATGCTAATCACCGCTAAGAAAATCCCTACAATAAGAAAGCGCATCACTATTTTACTCTCGTGATACCCCTTCTTTTGGTAATGGTGGTGTAAAGGCGACATCAAGAAGATACGTCTACCTTCACCATACTTTTTCTTCGTATATTTAAAGTAAAACACTTGCAATATCACCGATAAGTTTTCAATGAGGAAGATACCACAGAGCATAGGCAACAAGAGTTCTTTGCGTACTGCTATGGCTATCACAGCTATAATCCCGCCTATGGTCAAACTTCCTGTATCGCCCATAAACACTTGGGCAGGATAGGTATTATACCACAAAAAGCCCACCAAAGCTCCTGCAAAAGCGGCTATGAATACCGTCATCTCCCCTACTCTTGGGATATACATAATGTTTAAATATTCCGAGAAGATAATGTTACCCGAAATCCACGCAAATAACCCTAATGTCAGGACTATAATAGCCGAGCTTCCCGCTGCCAATCCATCTATACCATCAGTAAGGTTCGCACCGTTAGAAACCGCTGTAACAATAAGAATCACAATAGGAATAAATACTAGCCACACATAATGATGATAATTATCTCCTGCCCACGCAATGAGGTCAGCATAGTCAAACTCGTTATTCTTCACAAACGGAATAGTAGTTTTCGTCGATTTCACTTCTGGAACAAAATTCTCTGTGACTGTTTCTGCTACTACTTCAGTACGTGTTCGCCCAATACCTGTTTTCTCACTCTTAATAGTTACATTATCATTGAAATAGAGCGTCGCCCCTACGATAATTCCTAAGCCTATTTGTCCTAATATTTTGAAACGTCCTTTCAGTCCGTCTTTATTCTTGCGGAAAGTCTTGATATAATCGTCGATAAAGCCAATAGCTCCCATCCACACAGTAGTGATGAGTAGCAATAGGGTATATACGTTATCTAACTTAGCCAACAGCAGTACAGGTATAAGCGTAGCAAGAATAATGATAATCCCCCCCATAGTAGGAGTGCCTGCTTTCTCATTCTGCCCCGTAAGCCCCAAGTCTCGCACCGTTTCGCCTATCTGTTTGCGTTGTAGGAGGCGAATAATACGCTTCCCATAGATGGTAGAAATAAGCAAGGAAAGCATTAAAGCCAAGCCTGCGCGAAACGATAAGTATTTATAAAGCCCCGACCCTGGAAAGTCGTAATATTTTTCAAGATATTCTAATAAATAATATAACATTTTAAATAATAGTTAAATGGTAAGAGATAAGAACTATTTGATAACGATTACAATCTCTTTATCGCGTCTCTTTTTCTTTTTGCCATCAGTGGCTTTTAAATCAATTTTCACGGTATGAGCATCTATTTTCTCAATATAAGGGTGTTTGCCTTTTATCTTCTTTATTTTGTCCTCGAATACAAGCGTATTATTGATATCAATATTAAACATCTTCTTCATCTGTGCTACGCGCTCTGCTTGCTCTTCATCATCTGTATTTTGTTCCAAAGCAGCGATATTGATGTGCAACTCCTTGCCGTCCCATTTAAAAGCCGAAATACTCAGAGGGTTGTTATTGCGTGTCCCTCTATCAATAGCGGCGGTGATAGAAGCGTATTCTTCAGGCGCAAAATGGTCGAACCTAATCTGAAAACCTACTTCCTTATTGTCTTTAAAAAGTCCTTTAATAGCTGCGCGTTTCAGCAATTCAGCTCTATCAGCAGGAATGCTATCCTTTTCTACTGTTTTTTGAAAGTCGTAAACCGATTGCCATTCTTTCGGAAATTCGGGCATATTCACGTTTTTCAAACTGTTTTCTCCTTGTTTTGCCTTCGCTTGCATAGCGAGCATTTCACTCATATCTACCGCCATATCGGTGGAAATGGTAGCATCTTTATGAAATGTAAAGGTATTTGTTACACTACAAGATTGCAATGCCAGTAGCGTAAAAGCTAATAAAATCAGTTTTTTCATTAGTTATCAATTACAAATTTCGGGGCAAAGATAATATTTTTTACAATACTTCTATCATTCCTCAAATCAAACGCACCTTTTTTACTTCAAAATATCTCCCTCTATCCTCCTTCTTAGGCTTGTTTTAACTCCGTGTCACGTCCTAAAAAAGGTTGTCATAATTAATTATTGTTTTATTAGTCAATTTTTTTCATTAAGCTACCTTTTGAAAGTACACCTGATCAGGAGTTTTTAAGTTCAATGCATAGTGAGGACGTTTTTGATTATATGTCTTTATAGCCGAACATACCGCACTAAGAGCTTGTTGTTCAGTATTAAAAGTAACTCCTAAATTAAACTCTTGCTTGAGAATCCCATTGATACGCTCCGCGTGAGCATTTTCGTAACAGTGATTCTCCTGAGTCATACTAATTTGAATGTGCTCTTT
>NZ_JBPRKH010000035.1:0-8771 GCF_051417515.1 Capnocytophaga sp. G1920 | reverse complement strand
TGAAGGGTGTTTAGAGGCTTTGAAGAAGGCTTTAAAAGGGAAGAAAAGGTCAGAGTCTTTAATACATCATTCGGATAGAGGAGTTCAATATTGTTGCAAAGAGTATATATTGTTATTGCAAAAAGAGGACATTCAAATTAGTATGACTCAGGAGAATCACTGTTACGAAAATGCTCACGCGGAGCGTATCAATGGGATTCTCAAGCAAGAGTTTAATTTAGGAGTTACTTTTAATACTGAACAACAAGCTCTTAGTGCGGTATGTTCGGCTATAAAGACATATAATCAAAAACGTCCTCACTATGCATTGAACTTAAAAACTCCTGATCAGGTGTACTTTCAAAAGGTAGCTTAATGAAAAAAATTGACTAATAAAACAATAATTAATTATGACAACCTTTTTTAGGACGTGACAGTGAAAATATTTTTCTTTACACATACTCCGCTCTCGCGAGGCACATACAAAGCTATTGCTGGCTATTTTCAAAGGGGAAATGTAGAGACGGAAAAGGGGAAGAAATGACGAATGACGAGTGACGAATGACGAAGGTGGACTTCCATTCAAAGGGAGGTGTGTGGTGATGGAAAATATAGTTAAACCGAAGTTGGGGTATAATAAAAAAGCACTTACAAATGTTTGTAAGTGCTTTTATTTTGAGGGTGGTCCCAGTTGGGCTCGAACCAACGACCCTCTGATTATGAGTCAGATGCTCTAACCAGCTGAGCTATGAGACCTGTCTGTTTTTAATTAAGACGGTGCAAAAGTAGTATTTAAAAATGAATTGACCAAATTTATAGGGATTTTTTTCGAGAAAAAGGGTAAAAATAAGTGGTGAAGGCTTTGGCTATTTGAAGAGAATGTTTTATTTTTGCGCTGTAAAAACAATTCATTACATTGGTAAAACTGAATTATGAAAAGAGTTATTACTTTGCTATTCGTAGCTTTTATTACGCTTTCGGCGTTAGCTCAAGACCGTAAACTGACGGTTGCCGAAGCGGTTTTTCACGCGGTACAAGACCCTTCTTCTGAAATGGGATACCGCTTGCTCTCTCCTGAAACTTTGGATAATTTGCAGTGGATTGAGGGCACTGACCTGTATCTGTACAGCAAAGGTGATACGTATGAGATTTTCAACCCCAAAGGTGAAAAAGTGGGCGCTATTGGCAGTGAGCTCACAATGGGGTTTGAGTGGTTGCAAAGCTACTTGCGAAACAGCGGTTCGTTGCCTCCTATCACCTATATCGGTAAAGAAGAAATGGTTTTAAAAGTGGATAATACTTATTACCGTTACAATTACGAGCGCAAGAATGTGCTCAGTAGTATCACGCTACCGAAAGGGGCTGAAAACGCTGAATACAATCCTCTTACAAAATCGGTGGCATATACCTTAGATAATAATTTGTATTTGGCTACTGAAAAGAATGAAAAACAAGCGGTTACTGCTTTTACTGATGCGAATATTGTAGCCGGTAAATCGATTCACCGCAACGAATTTGGCATTCATAAAGGCATATTCTTTTCGCCTAAGGGCAATTATTTAGCTTTTTATCAGAAAGATGAAAGCAAGGTGGCTGATTACCCTTTGGTGGATATTACCACTACTCCTGCTACCTTAAAAGCGATTAAATACCCGATGGCAGGTCAGCCCAGCGAGCAGGCAGCAGTAGGGATTTACGATTTCCAAAGCGGGAAGGTTTCTTATTTAGACATTAACACTACCGATGAGCACTTTCTCACGAATTTGGCTTGGAGCCCTGATGAGCGATATATCCTTTTGGCTGAAATAAACAGAGCGCAGAACCACTTTGCCTTAAACCGTTACGACGCACGTACGGGCAAAAAGGTAAATACAATTTTTGAAGAGCGCAACGCTAAATGGGTAGAGCCCGAAAAGCCAGCTGTGTTCTTGCCGAACAACGCAAATGAGTTTTTATGGCTAAGCGAGCGCGATGGTTTTACAAATGTATACCATTACAATGTGAACGGCAAGCTCATTAAGCAAGTTAGTAATTTCCGTTGGGTAGTGCAAGATATTTTAGGCTTCGACACACAAGGGAAATACGTATTTATCACCGGTACAGGTGCTGACCCACGTGAGCAACATTGCTTTAAGATAGAGCTTAAAAACCCTAAAAAGGTGACTGCTCTTACTCCCGAAGCAGGAACTCATAACGTACAGCTGAGCAGTGACGGAAAATATCTTTTGGATAGCTATAGCAGTATCAGCGTTCCACAAAATATAGACCTTGTAAGTACGGATAAAGGCAGTAGACAGCGTTTACTTACGGCTAAGAATCCGCTAGAAGGTATTGCAGTAGGCACCACTGAGTTTGTAACGCTGAAAGCCGAAGATGGTACGCCTCTTTACGGTAAATTGCACAAACCTAAGACTTTTGACCCTAATAAAAAGTACCCTGTGCTGATTTATGTATATGGAGGACCACACGCCCAACAGGTGAAGAACGAATGGTTGGCAGATACTTACTTGTGGTTACACGCTTTTGTAGAAAATGAACAGTATATAGTGTTTACCTTAGACAACCGGGGTAGTGAAAACAGAGGTTTTGCTTTTGAGAGTGTAATCCACCGTCGTTTGGGAGAAATAGAGGTGAAAGACCAGCTTAAAGGGGTGGATTATTTGAAGAGTCTGCCTTATGTAGATGGCAATAGGATAGCAGTGCACGGGTGGAGTTTTGGAGGATTTATGGCTTCGAGCTTGCTCACTCGTCACCCTGAAATATTCAGAACTGCTGTGGCAGGAGGGGCTGTAACCGATTGGAAGTATTACGAAGTGATGTATGGCGAGCGCTATATGGACACCCCACAAGAAAACCCAGAGGGTTACCAGAATAGCCGAGTGGGCAAATACCTCACGAATTTGAAGCGCCCACTACTATTTATTCACGGCAGTGTAGACGATGTTGTAGTACCTCAGCACCTGATGAGTATTACGCGTGAGTCTATCAAGAAAAACGACTTTATAGAGTTATTTATCTACCCGATGCACGCACACGGTGTACGGGGTACTGACCATATCAATCTTACAGAAAGAATTATTGATTATGTGAAAAAACACAATCAGTAGTTATCAGAGGATAAGCGAAGGGCTGTCGGCAATGCCGACAGCCCTTCGTTGTTTTTTAATGCTCTTTAAGAGTTGGCTATAAGTCTTTCTAAAGCCATTCCTCTCGAACCTTTGATGAGTATTAGGCTGTCTTGAAAAGAAAGGTTCTTAAAGACCTCTTGAAATTCCTCAAAGGTTTCATACTGCGGATAAGGCGCTTTAGTTTGTTTAAAATTCTTTCCGATGAGGTAGACCCCTGCCCATTGGTGCTCTGTGAGTTTATCGACAATGCTTTGATGCTCCTGAGTAGCGTAATCGCCAAGCTCAAACATATCGCCGAGAATAAGCACTTTCTTAGAGGAGCTGTTCATAGAAAGGAGATTGTCGATAGCAGCAGTCATACTGCTGGGGTTGGCGTTATAGGCGTCGAGCAAAACAGTATTACTACCCCATTGCAATAACTGACTGCGATTGTTTTGAGGAATATAGCTCTCTATGCCCTTCTGAATAGCCTTTGTAGAGAGTTTGAAGTAACGCCCAAAAGCTACCGAAGCAGCAATATTAGTGAAGTTATAGCTTCCTACCAGATGAGAAGTTGCGACAGTGGGAGTATCAGTAAAGCCCTCTATATTGGCAGGGAATCCTTCTGTGGTGGTTTGTAGGGACGAGTCAGCAAACTGTATTTTCACGGGTTGAGTGCTGAGACATTGCACAGAGACGTTTACCCCTTCGCCTACTCCAAAACTGTACACATTGTTATAGTTTCCCAAAAGTGCTTCGGTGATAGGATTATCGGCGTTGGCAATAATGGTTTTATGGTGTGTTTTGAGGTAATCATAGAGCTCGCCTTTGGTTTTTATCACGCCTTCAAAAGAACCAAAGCCTTCTAAATGCGCTTTACCAATACTGGTAATATAGCCGTAGTCGGGTTCAGCAATAGAACATAGGAAGGCAATTTCACCTGGGTGATTGGCTCCCATCTCCACAATAGCAATATCGGTTTCTGGTTTAATTGTGAGCAAAGTGAGAGGTACTCCTATATTGTTGTTTAGGTTGCCTTGTGTAGCTACTATGCTCAGTTGTTGTGATAATACCGACTTGATAAGCTCCTTTGTGGTAGTTTTCCCATTGCTACCGGTAATACCAATAACGAGTGTTTTTAGCTTCCTGCGGTGATAAGTAGCGAGCTGTTGGAGTGTAGTGAGGACATCGTCTACCAAAAGTGTTTTATCGGCGATGTGATAAGCAGGGTCATCAATAACTGCATAGCAGGCTCCTTTGGCAAGAGCTTCTTGAGCAAAGGTGTTACCATTAAACGAAGCTCCTTTTAAGGCAAAGTAAATACTATTAGGCTTTATATTGCGGGTATCAGTACTTACGCCCGCTGAAGTTATATATCTTTGATAAAGCTCTTCTATCATAAACTATTAGTTCTTTTATAATGCAAAACTACAGCGTTTTTTTGAGTTAAGCAAATTGTTTCTCTTACTTTCTGTAAAAAAAGAAAAGAGTCCTCTTGAAAAGTTCAAGAAGACTCTTTGCCTATGAAATATTTTATGGTTTTTATCCTTTAGGAGTTTTATGGTTCTTTTTGGCTTTTGAACCTACACGGCTCATAGCGTTGCGGAACCCTATATAATCAGTAGCAATGTACTGAGGTAAGAAACGACGTTGTGCTGGGTCAAGCCAATAAGCACGGTCTCTCCAAGAACCTCCTTTGTATACGCGTACTTCGTCGTCGATAAGTGAAGTACGGTCGTTAGAAGTATCATAGCCCTTACCGCTGATATCGCTACCTGGTCTTTTAGGACGAGGAGCATTGTACATTGAGTTTGTATACTCTGAACCTTCTGCCATCAAGTCATTTTGGTTGCGATAGTTTCGTGTAGATGATTTATCACCATCGTGATAACTACGGTTATCGGAGTGTGTAAAGTTATAACGCAAATAGGTTTCGTTTGAGTCGATAGGAACAGTAGCAAGGTTACCTGGCAAATTACGAGCGATAATTTTACCGTTCATCAAAGTGTCATACTTCACATTCTCAGGAGTTACTACTATTTGTTTTCCGTCTTCACCAATAGCGTGTTTCATATACACGTTACCGCGGTAATAGTTGAAATCTGTTATTTCATCATCAACAATAGGACGATAAACATCGGCTACCCACTCAGCTACGTTACCTGCCATATCATACAAACCAAAGTCATTAGGTGGATAAGTTTTAACTGCTACAGTGATATCACCTTTGTCATCTGACCAACCTGCCAATCCGCCGTAGTCACCTTTACCTTGTTTAAAGTTAGCTAAGAGGTCTCCACGAGTTCTACGTTTGGTAGAACGAGTGTATTGGCTATCCCAAGGGTATTTCTTTCTACCTTGCAATGAGTTATATTCACGAATACCACCCAAAGATTTGGCAGCATATTCCCACTCTACTTCAGAAGGCAAACGATACTCAGGCAATAAAATACCGCTAGTTTGTTTAGCATAAGTTGCTTCTCCTTCTTTATTAGTTTTCTTACCTCCCATTTCTCCAGCTATCTTACCTCCGTAAGTTTGTGATGGGGCGTTTAGGTAAGTATCGGTACTAAATGTGCTAGTAGCATCTACTTGGTAACGAGCATCTTTTGCAAGATAACCATCACGTTCCAAGATTGCCTCGTTCACACGGTCAGTACGCCAAGAACTAAACTGTACTGCTTGCACCCAGTTTACCCCTACTACAGGATACTCAGCATAAGCAGGGTGACGCAAGTAATTGCTAACCATTGCTTCATTAGCACTTAGAGGGCTTCTCCATACTAAGGTATCAGGAAGGGCACCTATATATATATTTCTATATTGCTCTTCATCTGGTGGAAACACACGTTTTAACCAATCGAGGTATTCCATATACATCTTGTTGGTTACCTCTGTTTCGTCCATATAAAAAGACTGTACGTGTTGTTGGGTAGGTGTGTTATTCCAGTCGTGCATTATGTCGTCTTCCACCTGACCCATAGTGAAGGTACCTCCCTCAATGAGCACAAGACCAGGACCTGTCTCTTGGTCTTTAAAATCTGTATTGTATTGAAAACCACCTTCTTTCGCGTTGATTTTCCAACCTGTCGCACTCGATGTGTTCTTATCAGTCTTCTTGCCACAACCTGCGAGCAACAATCCTGCTAAGGCCATATAAACAGGTACTTTTAATAAATTTCTTTTCATAGTAAAAACACTTGTTAGCATAAAAATTCGGGCGCAAGATACTACTTTTTTTTAATGTAGTATCATCTTTTCTCAATTTTAACTATATATTAATATTCTATTTTTTGTGTATTTTTTATATATGTTTGATTTATAGTTTTATACACTCTATTTCCTCCTTCTCTTGTTTCTCATATTTCCTCTTCTCCCACCCTATTTTTTAACAATTCTTTAAGTATTTTGTTTATAACATTTGGTTCTTATCAGCTAAAAAAACCAATAACAACGACAAAAAGAACGCTATAATAGGTGCTATCATCCACATCGCAAAGAATCGCTTTACTTGAGTCTTGCGAAAAATATTCTTGTGCCCCATCTTCGCTACGCCTATTCCTAAGATAGCTGCTACATTCACTTGTACCAATGAGGTGGGTATTCCTTTTACAACCGAAGCTAGTAACAACAAGCTCCCCGATATAAATGCGATAATCACCGCTTCAAACTTCCCAAAAAGTATTATTTCCTTCCCTGTATTCTTCAGTATCTTATGTCCAAAAAGCGAAGCGCCAATGCCAAAACACGGGGCTACTATCAAGGTAGCCAACATCAAGATAACAATATGGTCACTCTCGCGAATGTGTAGCTCATTAATCGTCATTGTATACAAAGGTCCCGTCGCATTAGCTACGTTGTTAGAGCCTATCGCAAACGATACATACAAAGCCATTATCACCAACGCCACATCCCAAATATGCTTCTTGTTCTCATTCTGCGCCCGCTGTATCGTCAGCCCTCGCCTGCGCATCGGCTGGTAAATGTATTTCCCCGCAAAATAACTCAGAAAATAAGCAATCACAGGCAATATAAACCACGCAGGTATAATCTCCATAAATAGCCTATTCGTGTCTAACTTCTCAAAATACAACGCTGGTGCCGCTAAGGCTAATACTGCTGCCTGACTGGTAGACTGCGGTATCCCGGAAATGTTCGAAATAAGCATCGTTACCGCTATCGAAAATAAGGCTATCGATACCACCGTAAAATCCAAATACTCCGAGGGTAATATGCCACTCCCCATTGTACCTGCCGTTTTCTTCCCTGCCAAAAACGCCCCTACAAACACCATTATCCCAAATAACCCCGGGATAACAGTCTTTCTAATCACATTAGCACCATAGCTTGCCGAGAATGCAGGAGCGGTACCACTACCTCCCATCGTAATGGCTACTGCCATTGCAATGAGAAACGGAATAAGTAATTGGCTGTATATGGGTGTCATTCTTTATATCAGTTTTTCTCCGCAAAAGTATAAAATCTTTTTTAAATAACAATACTTTTTCTGCAAAAAAAAAGCCCGATATTACTATCGGACTTTTCCATTAACCAACCAAAACTTTAAATTATGAAAACTATTATTTGAAGTTTTACAATGAGCTACCACCCTCATTGCGTCGGCAAAGGTACGGCGTTTTTTTTAACTACCAAAATAATTCCAGAGTTTAACAAAACTTTAACGCACCTATAATGTCTTTATTACTGATTATCAGTGTTTCTTGTCTTGCTTTTATTTCTTCTCCAATTTATTTATCTCCGCAAGTTCTGCCTCTGTAAGTTTCTTAAATGTATACTCATATGTTCCTTGATTATCGTCATCATCTTTATCTATAAATGAAATAACAAGCCTATTTCCTCTTACAAAAAAGTTCTCAGGAGTATCGTCTTTTTTAGTAATCGTACCATTAGAAGCAGTATAAGGCACCGCTCTGCCTTTTTCAAACTCGCAACGATTAGTATTACTATTGAAGCCAAAGTCATAATTAGTTACTGTATTGGCGGTATAAATATCTACTTGTTTATCTTCACAGGGTCCTTTTTCGATAGGTTGTCCATTAAAGGTGGCTTTTTCTATCTGCCACGCCCCTATGAGTGCTTTGGGGTCGGTAGTTTTTTCAGGAGCTTTATACTCCATCGCTCTAAGGGCTGTCAATTCTTTTTCGCTGATTTTCTTATAGGTATATGAAAAAGAACGCATTTTTCCTTGTTCATCTAATCCAGTCCCCTCTATTACAAGTTTAGTTTCAGTCACAGTAAAAGTAACTGTCTTACCTTCACGTGTAATAGTTGTCCCCGATATAGTATAGGGTGTCATATCCTGAAATAGGTTTACACTAAAAACCATAAAAAGATATGACAAAAGGGAGGAAAGAAACAGTTCGGTACAGTGATTGCTTTAAGTTGAGTATCGTAGAAGAGATTGAGAGAAACGGATTGAGTATTGAAAACTGCCGACGCAAGTACGGCATTGGAGGAAGTACAACGATTCAAAAATGGCTCAAAAAGTATGGCAAAGATCACTTATTAAATAAAATAGTACGCGTGGAAACAATTGATGAAATCGGGGAGCTTCAAGCTCTTAAAAAGGAGTTAAAAGCCCTTAAAGAGGCTTTTGCTGAAACGACTTTAGAGAATAAAGTTTATAAGACTTATTTTCAAATTCTTGGTCAGGAAACAGGAATG
>NZ_JBPRKH010000034.1:0-9399 GCF_051417515.1 Capnocytophaga sp. G1920 | reverse complement strand
TTTTAGATTTTAATTTTGATAATAAAAAAGTCGCTAAGCATCTCGCTTAGCGACTTTTTTTTCTTGTATTTACTGTGTTACTCTCATTTCTTCAATTTTTAGCCTTGTATCTCAAACGCACAATCCTTGTCCTAAAATCCTACAACCCTTGAATAAGAATTTGCCCATAAAAAATTATCGCCAGAATTTTGCACCGTAAAAACTTGATAAGGGGAACAGCCGAAAGACAAAAGGTAAATATAAAGTCGACGCCTTCCATCTTTTAGTTCTTTGACCTCTTATCTAAAAAATCAATCATTATGGCAAAAAGCAAAAATAATGTAGTAACCGAAGGATTGAGCGGTATGTTAGCTCGCCAAATCGTATTCCGCCAACGCGCAGGACAAACCATCGTAGGGAAAGCCCCCGTTCGCTCTCAGAAAGCAAGCCAAGCACAACAGCTACATCAGCAAAGGTTTGCTCGAGCAGCTTTCTATGCTAAAAGTGCTTTGCAAAATAGTGCACTTAAGCAAAGCTATGCCGAGGAAGCTAAAAAGCGTCCAGGTACCACCCCCTATAATATGGCAATTGCCGATTATCTTAAAGCTCCTGTGATTGACGCGGTAGATACCTCAAACTATACAGGTTCCGTTACCGGAGAAAAGATTGTCGTACAAGTATCCGACACTTTTAAAGTAACAGGCGTGAAAGTGAAAATCACCGACCACGATGCTACACTTGTAGAAGAGGGGAATGCTACCTTCCAAGAAGGTAAGTGGGTGTATACCACCACTGTGGTAAACGCTTCTCTTACCGGCGATAAGGTAATAGTAACAGCCACCGACCGTCCTGCCAATGTTACCACTAAGGAATTTATCCTTTAAAGCGAGTAACAACAAGAAAGGTAAAGCCAGTTCTGCTGGCTTTACCTTTTATCTTTTATCTTAAAATCACCCTTATTACAAAATAATTCGTACCTTTGCATCGCTTGTTACCTTTTACCTTGATCTAAAAAATATTATTATGGAACATTCACACCACCAACACGACCATCATCACCACGGTCACGACCACCATCATCACACCGTAACTGACCTCAGTACTCTCAATCGTGCCTTCTATATAGGCATTGGCTTGAATTTACTCTACACAATTATTGAGTTTGTAGTAGGCTTTCGCGTCGATTCCTTAGCACTTATCTCCGATGCAAGTCATAATCTAAGCGATGTAGCCAGTTTAGTGATTTCACTTATCGGTATGAAACTCACCCATCGCACCGCTACTCAGCTCTATACCTATGGCTACAAAAAAGCATCTATTCTTGCATCGCTCATCAATGCGGTACTACTGATGTACATTGTGATAAAAATCTTTATCGAAGCCTTCGAGCGTCTTGCTAATCCGCCCGAAATGGTAGGTTCAGCAATTATGCTTACAGCTTTTATAGGAGTGATAATCAATGCAGTTTCAGCATTCCTATTCTACAAAGGACAGAAGACAGATATCAATGTCAAAGGGGCTTTTCTGCACCTAATGCTCGATGCTTTAGTATCGGTAGGGGTAATTATCTCAGGGGCAATTGTATATTTTACCGGTTGGAACTTAGCCGACCCTATCAGTAGTTTTATGGTAGGTATCGTGATTCTGTTCTCCACTTGGGGATTACTTAAAGAAAGTGTAAAACTCATCTTAGATGGAGTGCCTCACGACATCGATAAGGAGCATATACAACATCTTATAGAAGAGCATCCAATGATAGAGAGTGTACATCACTTGCATATTTGGGCACTCAGTAGCTCACAGAACGCTCTCACGGCTCATATTGTACTGAAAGAGTGTATTACGCTTAAAGAATTTATGAATATTAAAGCCGAGTTAAAGCACAAACTCTCACACGAAGGGATTACCCACAGCACTTTTGAAATAGACACCGATAATTGCCACTGCGAAGAAGAAAAATGTAATTAATACCACAAAGCTAATAGCCTAAACGAAGAATAAACTACTATATAAAATCACTATTTATTACCAGTAGTATTATTGGCATTACCGGTATTAGAAAGGATTCCGCCACTAAGGGCAAACTCCATTGCTTTTTGCGAAGAAAAACCTTCAGCAGGCTTTATGTTATCTTTGGAAGTAACAATCACCCAACCAGAAATAGCATACGAATGCGGAAGATAAACACTTACCATTTCGCTGAGTTCAGCAAAATCCATAGAAGGTTGGGTAAGGAACCCAATGCGCCATATTTCGGGCGTTTCATTCACTTTTACCCATACCGGATTAGTAAGTTTTCGTTTGTCACCTACAAAAGAAGCTAAAATATCTTTAATAGAAGAATAAATAACCTTTACACCGGGAATATGAGCTACTAAATAATCTAATAGTCCCACGAACAGTTTTCCTAAAATAAGTCGACTACCAATAAAACCAATAATAGCAGTACCAAGTAAAACCAAAGCAAAAACTAACCCTGGGTAAGCCTTTGAGATATCAGGCACAAGGTTATCTACACTCTTGAATATCGACCAAATAATCCAGATGGTAGCACTCAGCGGACCTATGATAAGTATCCCCTGAAAAAAGTATTTGATAAAGGTACTGAAATAATTCTTTGACATATATTTTATTACTAAAAAATAGAAGTATGTGTTTGTGCGGTAAACTCTTCTAAGAACTTCATTCCTCTATACGAATTCCCTTTGTTATTAAGTTTCGGACTCCATACCGCAATGCTATAATGATTAGGCAAAAGAGCTACAATACCGCCTCCTACACCGCTTTTACCTGGTAGCCCCACCTTAAAAGCAAACTCCCCCGACTCATCATAGAAACCGCACGTTTGCATCAAAGCGTTTACCCGTTTAGTACAAGTTTCAGTAAGAATTTGAACTCTATCGTGCATACGGATACCATCGTTGGCAAGAAACGAGAAGATATATGCCATCGATTTGCAAGTAAGCTCTAATGAACAAAGTTTAAAGTAGAAATTGAGTACCTCAATAGGGTCATTCTCTATGTTCCCTAATGATTTGATATAATAACATAAGGCAAAATTGCGATATCCTACTGATTTCTCCGACTCGGCTACTAATATAGAGTAATTAATACTATCATCATTAGCTAATTCTCTTACAAAAGTTAAGAAATCGGCTTCAGCATCTTCCAAGATAGAGAGGAGAATATCACAAACTACAATAGCTCCTGAATTGATAAGAGGGTTACGTGGAATACCGTTATCGGCTTCTAACTGTATTAATGAATTGAATGAAGTGCCCGAAGGTTCTACATCTACACGTCGCCATAGTTGGTCGCCTATAATACTATACGCCAACGAAAGTGCTAATACCTTAGAAATACTCTGTGCTGAAAACTTTTCATCGCAATCACCAATCCCATACGATTGTTTGTTGAGGCTATAAAAATATACCCCAAACTTATCGGGGTTCACTTGTGCCAATTCTGGGATATAAGTAGGAACTTTACCTAAATTATCAGCAGATAAAACAGATTGGTATATAGTGTCAATTATTTTAGAATATTTCATATGTATTTATTGTGGATTGTTCGTTCTAATGATTTTGATTTGCTTGATACGTTTCTTGTCAAAAGCCTCTACAATGAATTTATAGTTGCCAAATAGGATAGGAGTTCCTTTCTGGGGAAAGTTGCCCGAAATCTCTAAAAGAAAGCCTGCAAGCGTTTCG
Organism: Capnocytophaga sp. G1920; assembly: GCF_051417515.1. Lineage (NCBI taxonomy): Bacteria > Pseudomonadati > Bacteroidota > Flavobacteriia > Flavobacteriales > Flavobacteriaceae > Capnocytophaga > Capnocytophaga sp. G1920. The sequence goes on along the minus strand of NZ_JBPRKH010000034.1, from coordinate 5,710 downwards.
GCATCACCGCGATTTTCGTCAAATAGAGCCTCTTCTTCATCAGTAAATTCAAGAATGCGATAGAAGTCCTTCAAAACCGTTTTTCCTTCAAAAATAAAGACATTATCATTGATTTTGGAGTGTGTTACATCTTCATCGTCAAACTCATCGTTGATATTTCCCACAATCTCTTCTATGATATCCTCTAAGGTAATCACTCCACAAGTACCACCGTACTCATCTACTACAACAGCGAGGTGTATCTTCTTCTCTTGAAACTCGCTCAACAAATCGTCTAATTTCTTGTTTTCAGGAACGAAGAAAGCATTGCGTTTCACACTATTCCAGTCGAAATCAGTTTTGTCTAAATGTGGCAAAAGGTCTTTGATGTAAATTACCCCTGTGATATGGTCTAAATTCTCGTGGTATACGGGAATGCGTGAATAGCCTATCGCCACGATTTCGTTTAGCAACTCCTGATATGAGAGCTCTTCGCTGAGAGCAAAGATATCTACACGGGGTACCATTACTTCGCGGGTTTCGGTATTGCCAAAAGAGACAATACCCTCTAATATCTTCTTTTCCTCGTTGGTGGTATCTTCTTCGGAGGCGAGCTCTAAGGCTTGTGAGAGTTGTCCTACTGAAATATTGCTTTTCTGCTTGCCCAATTTCTTTTGTATCCATACAGTAAAGTTTTTCATCGGCATACTGATGGGCGTAAAGAAGGAGTCGAGGATATAGATGAAGTAAGCTACGCGCTGTGAAAACAAAATATTGTTGCGATTGGCGTAGATTTTAGGCAGGATTTCACCGCAGAGCAAAAGCACAAAGGTAACCAGACCTACATTGAGTACTGCCCGTATCCAAGGAGTTGTAATTCCCCCGAAGAGGAAGTCGCCTAAATCTACAAAGAGGAGTACGATAGAGATGTTTACCAAGTTATTGGCAATAAGTACCGTTGCCAATAGCTTTTTAGGATTCTCTGCGAGCTTGGCTATAATATTGCCGGTAGGCGTTTTTTCTTCTTTGAGTGTTTCAATCTCAGCAGGAGTAAGCGAAAAGAGAGCTACCTCAGCTCCTGAGATAAGAGCAGAGCAGAATAATAATAGTATAAACACTGCAAATTGAATAACGATACCCACGTCAATGCTTAAAAAAGGCATTAATGAGAGTACCGACAAAGGTTCTGTTTCCAAAATATTATTATTTCGTTACACATTTAGAAAGGAGGCTCCGTACTTACGGGCGGTTCAGGAGCCTTAGGTTCAGCTGTTTTAGGAGCTGGTTTAGGTTGCCCATCACGTTTAGGATTTGGTAGAAAAGTTACATCGGAAGCGTGGATTTCAGTTGTTTGGCGCATCACGCCGTCTTCCGTTTGCCATTTACGTGTTTTGATGCGCCCTTCGACATAGATAAGGTCGCCTTTGTGAGTGTATTTCTCTACGAGTTCTGCCAGCTTGTTGCGAACGATAACAGTATGCCATTCGGTACTGCTAATGCGCTCGTTGGTAGCGCGATTGGTATACTCATCGTCAGTGGCTAAGGGGAACTGACCAATGCAGTTACCTTCGCTGAAATAGGTAAGCTTCACAACATCTCCCATACGACCTATGAGAATAACTTTATTTAAAGTTCCGTTCATTGATATATAAATATAAAGTTGATAATCTAAATATTCTCCAAAAGTACGACAAAATTTTAAAACTACCAAAATTTGGTAATGAAATTTGCAGTGAGAGCTGATACGGGATAGCTGTGTATATCGGCGATAAGTATGCTATTATCAAGGAGTTCGGTGGTGGTAACTATCCAAAAAGAAGTATAAATATGCTGGTGGGTGAGTTTGTGGATTACAGGCATTTCGTTATACAAGCTCACGGTAGCAGAGGGTAAGATAGAGGCCATTTCTTCGGCAGTAGCAGGAGCGTGAGTTTCGAGTAGAGGAAACTCATAGAGCCCGTGCCAGATATCTTTGCCTTTGCGCTTTTGCAAAAGGGTTTGTCCGTAAGGATTGAGCCATACGAGATAGTTGAAATAGCGTTTTTTAATAGTGATTTTCTTGATTTTTACGGGTAGGACGTCTACTTGCTGATGATGAAAAGCCCAACAGTGGTCACGTAATACACAATTTGCACAATCGGGACTCTGAGGAGTGCACTGCAAGGCACCGAACTCCATTAGGGCTTGGTTATAAGTGCCGGGGTTGTGCTTATCTAAACATTCGTAAGCTAATGCTTTGAACTCTTTGGCACCTTGTGGGCTGTTAATAGGTGTTGCAATACCAAAAAGACGAGAGAGCACACGGTATACATTACCATCGACTACGGCACAAGGTTCGTTATAACAAAAGGAAGCAATGGCACTTGCAGTATAATCGCCTATACCTTTGAGTTTTACAAGTTCTTTATAGGTTTTTGGGAAGACACCTCCCAATTCAGTAGCGATATATTGCGCTGTGTGGTGTAGATTCTTAGCGCGCGAGTAATAGCCTAAGCCCTGCCATAGTTTGAGCACTTCTTCTTCGGAAGCATTGGCTAAATCGGTGATGGTAGGGTACCGACTGATAAAACGCTGGTAGTAAGGCAGACCTTGCACTACGCGCGTTTGCTGTAAAATTACTTCGGAGAGCCACACCTTATAGGGATTAGCGGTGCCACGCCAAGGCAAAGACCTTTGCGCAACTTTATACCAAGAAGTTAGTTTATCGATGAGCCAATTTGTCAATTTGTGAATTTGCTAATTAGATAACTATGGCAGTGCCGCTAACAGTAACCATTAGCATACCGCCGTTAGCGCCTACGGTTTCATAATCGAGGTCGATGCCAACGATCGCATTAGCACCTTTTTGGGCAGCACGTTGTTGGAGTTCAGCAAGGGCAGAATCTTTAGCTTCGCGGACTTTTTGCATAAAATAGTCAGTAGGACTTTCTGTATCAAATCCATAAAAATCTTTTCTGACTTAATATTTTTTATGACTACATTTGCTACAGCAATATCCTTCTTTCCATTTTAAAAAAGCTACTTAGGCTTGTTCATACTTATCATTCCAAAGCCTAACATAGGAATATCTTTTAAAATAAAGAAATCAGTAACGGGAACTCCTTCTATATAGTAATAGGTTTTAGCAGAAGTAAAAAGAAAACTCAAAGTAATAAGAAAAGTAATTGTACAACCTACAAAGGCTAATTTACGCACTATCGGAGAGAATATCCCTATTATCAGTGCTACTGCTATAGCTATCTCTATTACGCCTATGAGATTGGAAACTCCTTGCAAACTTAGAATTTTATAAAGCCATGATAGCAGGAAACTTTGTTCTACCAAGGATTTAATTCCCTCTGCCTCAGCATGTGTAAACTTGAATGCGCCTATCCAAAGTAGAATAGTTGCCACTCCAAAAAGACTGATGTAATACCCTATTTTGTAACATAGGGAGATACTACTATTTTTCATTTCTTGCGATTTATTATATTGCAAAGTTGCGATTTTTTTAAGTAAAAAATTACTGAGGTACCTATTGAATTTGAGTTATATGAAAGTCTTTTATAGGTTTATATCCTTTCCTTTGGTCAGTAGTAACTTGTGCTGTTTTCCTTCCTCTTTTTCCTCCTATGGTAAATTCACCAACCTAAACGCTATTATTCAATTTGTGCGATTCACTGGATTTCATAGTTTCACGGACTTTTTGCATAAAATAGTGTTCCTGCAGTAGGACTTTCTGTATCAAATCCATAAAAATCTTTTCTGACTTGATATTTTTTATGACCACATTTGCGACAGCAATATCCATCTTCCCACTTTAAAGAAGCTAAATATTCTTCACAATCTAAGTCAGTTTTAAAGCGTTTAGTAAACTATAAGAGGTTTTGTCCATTAAATAATCTCATAATGCATTAATTTTCAGAGTGCAGATATATGAAATTATTTTGACATCTCAATTTCTGATTTCTCGGTATTTTCTTTTTTCTTGTCGGTATCGTTATTCTCTTTGGTAGCATCTTTGAACTCGCGAATACCTGTGCCCAGACCGCGCATTAATTCGGGAATTTTCTTGCCTCCAAAGAGCAATAATATAAGGGCTACAATGATGACTACTTGCCAGGGACCTACTACCCCTAAAAATATACTTAGCATAGTTATTAGATTTTAGTTGTTAGTTATTAGTGAATTAGGTATGTCGGAATTGTCAAACTTAACGGACGATTCTGAACAAAGAAATAATAATAGTGCAAAATTACAAAACTTTTTTGAATTGGCAATCTTTTTCTAACGACTAAATTCTATCGACTTGATAATAGCTTCGAGTTCGAAGAGCATATCGCGTTTAGCAACGCCTGGGGCATATAAAAAACCTTCGGCTACTACTAGGCGGTTATGGGCTTTGTCTTCGATAATATAATTGATATAAGGGCCTCCAAGGGCGAAATCCTTTACTTCCCACAAGCCTTTGCTTTCAATGGTTTTTCGTCCTTTTATCTTCGTTTCGCTGATGCTGGGAGCTAAATAGGTTTCGGTAACCATATACATACCTTCTTTGGGTCCTGGAATATATTTTTTGCCTATGGAATCGCGCATCTTTACGATGGTTTTGGTACGCCCTTCTTCATCGGCAGGGATACTTCCTAAAGGCATTTCGTAGAGGATAATACTTGCTCTACCGCCTTTGATAGGGCGTTCTATCCAGAAGAAATTGTCGCCGTATTTTCTCACCTGGTACACGGCGGGCATCACGAATTTGAAGCCTAAGGTTTGTTCTACTTGTTTGTCTTTGCTAAGGGCATTGTTAAAACGATGACGTGTTTCTTTCAGGTCGTTGTTCTTGAACGCAAGGATAAACTGGTCGTGAAATTCTTCGACTTTGCAGGCTATATCGCGCACTTGTTTGCCTTGTACTTCGCATACTACTTGTGGTTTGGCGTATACATCGTCGCTGATAGTTGCTTCGTTTTTATTACCGCGATGCACAATGAGCACATTGCGACTGTTACGGGTGTTGCCTTCAAATACTTGTGGGGGCACTTGATGTAACGAAAAGATGGGTTCTTCGGTAGGTAGTCCATCGATAGGGGCGGCGAAGTAACGGCGAATGGTATCGCCTACGGCGCCTTCCCAGAGGTCGTTATCGATGACCACGGCGAGGGTGTTGATTTGCCCTACTGAAGGGGGGAGGTAAGTTTCTCCGTTTTTATTGTTGCTATTGTTACAACCCAATAGGAGCAGGGAGCAGGCGATGCTTGCAAATAAAAAGCGTTTCATAAAAATAACTGATTATTTCTTTATAAGAAAAGATACAGCTAAAATCGTTCCAAAATCACTTTTTTGATAAAAAATGTTGTTAGATTAGCAATAAGGCCTTAGGCCTTAGGCCACAGGCAATAGGAGGAGAAGCGACGGGAAAGGGAAATTAGGTGCGAGCCGCACGGGCTGTTGAATTAGGAAATGAGAAAATGAGAAAATGAGAGAATGAGGAAATTAGTAAATGGGGATTGTCAGTTTATTCAACTTTGGCAAAGTTTTAAACCAAAACTGTAAGGAAGATTTATAAAGCACTGATTTTTAACTATGTTTTTTTTGTAGAAATACTGTGTAAGTATTATCTTTGCAAAAAAAAAGTTATGACCACTATAATAAAGAATAGAAAAAGAATTTCAAATATCTTTTCTAAGATAGAAGATAAAGAGTTAGAATTTCTTGTAAAAGAAACAGGAGTCGATAAATATAGCAAAAAACT
>NZ_JBPRKH010000033.1:0-16192 GCF_051417515.1 Capnocytophaga sp. G1920 | reverse complement strand
CATTTCTTGCTGGTGATGAATTTTACACTTGAATGGTAAGTTTGAAAATCCAATGGTGAATTTTAAGCTTAGCTTTCCTTGCTCATCTTTTTTATTCTTCTGTCCATTTTGCATTCCTAAATGGAGTAGTTTGGATGAGATACTCACTATTGTAGAATCATAACTACTTATTTTAGAAGTAATTCCTTCTTCTAAAAAAGGTGCATACTTCTTTACGCAATAAGCAAAAAGTCTTTCAAAGAAAACTACATTTATTTTAGCAATCCTTTCTGCAATGCTACTATGTGATATGACTTTAGTAAGTGATATCTTAGCAATCATTTTAAAGAAATTTGTGATATAAAAGTTTTCAAAGGTTCTTAGACTAGCTCTATCATCTGTCAAAGCACCGAAAATTAGCAACTTAAATATTTCTATTCCTTTAAGTTTTTTGCTATATTTATCGACTCCTGTTTCTTTTACAAGAAATTCTAACTCTTTATCTTCTATCTTAGAAAAGATATTTGAAATTCTTTTTCTATTCTTTATTATAGTGGTCATAACTTTTTTTTTTGCAAAGATAATACTTACACAGTATTTCTACAAAAAAAACATAGTTAAAAATCAGTGCTTTATAAATCTTCCTTACAGTTTTGGTTTCAAACTTTGTCAAAGTTTGTATATATAAATGAAGAAAGGACGGAGCGAGTCGCACGCGCAGATAAAGGAACAATGAAGGGAAGGTGAACCTAAGGCGAAGAATAATTAGGGTTGTTAAAAAAATAAGATAGGGTTTAAGTGATTTATAAATCACTTAAACCCTATTTCTAATTAACTAATATTCTTATTTTCTAAAAACGTACCCCTACGCCCAATTGTATTTGTTGGGTAGTTGCTTTTTCTTTAAGGGCGTTACTAATATCACTGTAACCCCATACATAGCGACCGTAAGCAAAAAGAGGACCTAAATTTACTTCGGCACCAGCAACTAATGAAAAGTCGGTATCTTTGAAAAGTTTTTTTCCGTTTTCCCAAGTACTATCGTCTTTATTGGCAAGGAAACTAAATTGAGATCCTGCGTGTAGTGAAATCAATCCGTTAGGGTTGTATTTCAAGAGTACCGGTACACTTACGTAGTTCAGTGTTTTTTTCTTTTCGAACTTGTCGTCCCAAACAGATTGGTAGCTATCGCGGAGCTCTGTATTGGTTTGACTAAAAAGTACTTCACCCTGTAGCCCCCAGCTATCATTGAAATCGAATTCGACGAAACCACCTAATTGATAGCCCAATTTAAAGTTTTTGTCATAGGCTACACCTTCTACTTTACCTAAGTTAGCACCTGCTTTTGCTCCTAAGTGAAACTCTTGAGCATAGGTAGCGGTGGTGAGTAGCATTATCGCAATAAAAGCTGTTAATTTAGTGATTTTGTTTTTCATACGCTTAATTATTGTTTAATGATTCAGTATAGTTATTCCAAATAGTGTGCCAAAAAAAATAATTTACCAAATTGCAAATTTGTAAATTAGCAAATTATATACTACTTTTGTGGCGTGAAAATATAAAGCTAACAGACCAATGATCATACATCATTTAGGCGAAGAGCCTTCCGTATTAAACCGATTTATCGCCCAGTTGCGTGATGTAAATATTCAAGCAGACCGTATGCGATTCCGTAAAAATTTGGAACGAATAGGGGAGGTGTTGTGTTACGAGATGAGTAAGTTTCTACACTATAAAACGGAAACAATTACTACACCTTTGGGCGAAAAGAAGGTACAACTTCCGAAAGACGAGATAGTAATTTGCTCTATTTTGCGTGCTGGTTTGGCATTGCATCAAGGCTTGATGAACTACTTTGATAATGCTGATAATGCTTTTATCTCGGCTTATCGCAAACACACTTCTGAGACTGATTTTGATATAATGGTGGAGTATCTGGCTTCGCCGTCCTTAGAAGGTAAAATTCTCTTCTTAGCTGACCCAATGCTGGCTACAGGGCGTTCGTTTGCCAATGTATTTAATGCGCTGAAACCTTTAGGAACACCTAAAGAAATACATTTATTTGCTGTTATAGGGGCACAGCAGGGGATAGAATACTTGGAAGATAAGTTTCCTGAGACTACTCATTTATGGATTGCTACCATAGATGCTCACCTTAACGACCACGGATATATAGTACCAGGTTTAGGTGATGCGGGTGATTTAGCTTTTGGTAATAAAATGGAGTAGAAGCCCTATGCCAGGCATAGATAATAGTGACCATAGTACGATTTCTTTTAGCCACCACACACGTATTTTCTCTACATAAAGAGCAAAGAGAATGGCAATAGGGGCAAAGGTGTATATCACTTCTTTGGAAAGGAATACTACTATAAGCCCTATCCAGAGGAATTGTATTACTACTAATGAGCTGATACTGTGATAAACACTCCTGAAATAGTATACTGCTAATGCCACTAAAAGAAGGAGCGCTAAGCTACATACTGCTATTGTTGTAGCAATGGAATGAGGAGAAAAGTTTAGAAGATTATTTATATCAGAAGTGATGAGATTTGTAAAATCATCAATAGGAAAAGGCTCTTGAAGTATTAATAAAATAGCCCCTAATAAGATGCTAACAGTAATGATTGCTAATAGAGGTATAAACCAATAACGGCGTTTTTCAGCTCCGTAAAAGAGTAGAGAAATCCATACATTTAGTAAAAATATTAAAGCCCAAGGGTGCAACAAGCCTGCACAAATGATTAGTAGAGAAGTATCGAATAGTTTTTGTGGAATGCCATCACCTGTTTTAAGAGTAAGTACACGCCACAAGGCTACAATGATGAGTAAGTTAGCACCTACTAATTTCACTTTATCAAAAAGGGTAGGGAAGAGCACTACGAAAATACTAAAGAAGGCTATAGAGTAGCAGTTTTTAGTGTCAGTAAGTTCATTCCACCGGTCTATTTGGTGAAGTAATAATAAAGAAAGAAAGAGTAATACAAAAGTACTCATTAAAACAGTGAGATGAGACACGTCACTGAGAGGTAGTTGTAGTATTTTAAATTGAAATAGCCCATCACCTATCAATAGTGCTAATAGCACAATGATAAATGTGATGGGCTTTGTATTTTCAAAACGTACCGATAGCATTAGTTACTAATAGTTAAAATATTACCAGCTACTGAAACATTGTAATTTAGTAAAGGATAAGGTTTGGGAATTTGTCCAATAGCAATAGGAGCCCCTGATATTAAATTGTAAACTGTTTTACCACAAGAGCATTTGGCAAAAGTATAGTCGTGACCAGTCTTCTCATAGCTATTTTCATCTTCTATAGCCCTTATGCCAAACAGGCGACTATGACATTCTTGTAAATTATGATTAGGACAAGCAGCCTCCCAAGCACGATATCCTCCATTACTATAACAAGTCACAAAAAATCCTTTAATACCTCCGTAGGGAACAAATACAGTATTCATTGGTGTTTTTAAGCTGTTATAGAGAGGTAAACTTAAGTTGATAGTATAAGTAAAATGTACTTCTCCTAAGTTAGGGTTGCGCGTTTGCCGTTCTTTCTCACAAGAAAGTAGTCCAATCAAAAATATTACATATATCAGTCTATACATCTTGTTACCTATTATTTAGCTTAAAATTGATACCCTACTCCCATTGAGAGGGTTCTATTTTTAAAGTCGTAAGAATTAGCAATGCCCGTACTTATGAGGCTTGCCTCATCGCCTTCAAAGATATTAGTGAGTCCTTGTACCCAACGTATTTCGAAAAACCAACCTGCATCAGTAGTGTAACCTATCCCTGCAGTCATAGCTATATCTATAATATCTATGGCATCTGATTTTACACGAGTTACGGGTTCTGTACCATTGAAGTAGAAATTAGGCTGGTCAATGCGATACTCTATCTGAGGACCTACGTGCAGATTAATACCCTTTCCTACATTGAATCGTGCCATTACAGGAGCCGAAAGATAATCAAGAGCCAAAGTAGCATTCCCATATCTATCAGATTTTATTTGTGCACCACGACGATTGTAGATACCTTCTATCTGTAAAGAGAACAATTTAGATAGGGGAAACTCTAAAGTAACCCCAGCATAATAACCGTGATATGGTTTAAAACTTGCCTCACTACTTACATCTCCTTTTAAGGTAGCATAATTGTACCCTGCTTTCACTCCTATGTATTGTGCTTTTACATTGTAAAAAGCAAACAAACATATGGCTAATAATACTATTTTTCTCATTGTTTATTATTTTTAGATGTTAGTCGTCTGTTGTTAATACTATAGTTTTTTGGTAGAGATAATCTTCACGGGGCAGGCTTTTTGTGCTTTCTCACAATCCTCAAAAATACTATCGTCATAACTTTTTAGGGTGAAGAAGCCTTTCTTTTCAGTGGAACGTAATAATACGCTCTTGCCGTCTTTTTTCGACATCTGGAACTGCTCAGGAGCCATCTCTACGCAGTAGTTACAGCCGATGCATTTTTCACGCTGTAAGGTTACTATTACCATATTAAACTAAATCTGCCAATCTGCTAATTGATATTTGTTTTTACTATTTTATACAGTTTATCTGATAACCTTATTCTGAAATTGGTTTTGATAGTACAAGAATCACCTTTCTTAGCTCTTTCAGCAGGAGTATCGTTTACCATCATTGAGGTGAGCTCTATTTCTTGAACGCCTGTTGAAGGTCCAGTGATAAGTAATTTGTCACCTACCTTTATATCAAAGGCTTCAATAGCAAACTCTGCAATACCAGTCTTAGGAAAATAGTGTTTGCCTTGCCCAATGTACACTTTCTTTTGGGTAGCATTAGAGCCTGGGTTTTCACTCCATTCACCGAGTTTTTGCCCTAAATAATATCCACTCCAGAAACCGCGATTGTACACCGTTTTGAGGGCTTCTATCCAGCCTTCAAATTTTTCTTTACTGTATGTGCCTGCGTAATAAGCATCTATTGCTTCTCGGTAGGTGCGAATAACGGTAGCCACATACTCAGGAGCGCGCCCACGTCCTTCAATCTTTAACACCTTTGCCCCTGTGTCGATTACTTGGTCGAGAAAGTCAATCGTGCAGAGATCTTTAGGCGACATCATATACTCGTTATCCAATTCTATTTCAAAACCGCTTTCTTGGTCGATTACAGTGTATTTCTTGCGGCAGTTTTGCTTGCAAGCTCCCCGATTGGCTGAGGAATTGTGTGAGTGCAAACTTAGGTAGCACTTGCCTGATACCGCCATACAAAGTGCCCCGTGTCCAAATATTTCTATTTCTACCAAATTGCCCGAAGGTCCTTTGATTTGCTCTTTTTCTATCTGCTCACATATCTTCTTGATTTGTCGCAAGCTCAGTTCACGGCTCATTACCATTGTATCAGCAAACATCGCATAGAAGCGCACGGTTTCAATATTAGTGATATTGATTTGGGTAGAGATATGCACCTCTATTCCTATTTGTCGAGCATAAGCTATGACTGCCTGATCCATAGCTATCACAGCTGTAAGACCTGCTTTTTTGGCAGCGTCTAATAGTGTTTTGATGATAGATAGGTCGTGGTCGTAAATAATAGTATTAAGGGTGAGATAAGTGCGAATGCCCTTAGGAGCACAACGACGCGCTATTTCATCAAGGTCGTCAATCGTAAAGTTGATACTTGCCCTTGCGCGCATATTCAGCTGGTCTACCCCAAAGTACACTGAGTCGGCACCATTGTCTATCGCCGCTTGTAGCGACTCAAAATTACCAGCTGGTGCCATTAGTTCAATTTTTCCTGAATGAGTCATTATATAGTGAGTGAGGGGGCAAAGATACGAAAATAAAGTAGAATTTGAAAATTGTAATGTATAAAATTAAGTAAAAAGCGAAAATATGCTTAATATGCTAACTTGTCAGTGAAGTAAAATATTAATGTTCTTCTAGCTTCTCTGTTAGTTCAAACCAACGTTCGGTCTTTTCCTCTATGGCAGTAAGTGTCTCTTGCAAGGCTACTGATTGTTCTTGTATTTCATTACTGCTAAGATTTCCTTCGGCAAAAGTAGCTTCTATAGCAGTTTTTTTCTCTTCTAACTGCGCTATTTCTTTTTCCAATCGGTTGTATTCCTTCTGCTCGTTGAACGATAAACCTTTCGCTCCGTCCTTGCGCCAAGTGTTTTTGGTGGCTTCTTTCTTTGGAGTATCGTCTGTCGGAGGAACGCTCTCTTCGTACACGCGGTAATCGGTGTAGTTACCAGGGAAATCCTCTACTTCGCCATTGCCTTTGAAGACAAAAAGATGGTCTACTATTTTATCCATAAAATAGCGGTCGTGCGATACTACCACCAAGCACCCTGGATAGTCTAATAAAAAGTCTTCTAAGACGTTCAGAGTAACAATATCGAGGTCATTCGTAGGCTCGTCTAAAATCAAAAAATTGGGGTTTTGAATAAGTACAGTACATAGGTATAAGCGTTTGAGTTCCCCTCCGCTGAGTTTCTCTACATAGTCGTATTGCTTTTTACGGTCGAAGAGAAAGCGTTCCAATAGCTGTCCTGCTGAGAGAGTGCGCCCTTTAAGTAGGGGAATGTAATCGCCATACTTTTGTATCACTTCTATTATCTTTTGCCCTTGTTGTACCTTAATACCATCTTGGGTATAGTACCCGAACTTAATAGTGTCTCCCACTACTATTTTACCACTATCAGGCGTGATAGCCGAGGTGAGCAAGTTGAGAAAGGTGGATTTGCCCGTGCCGTTCTTACCTATAATTCCCACTCGTTCGCCCCGCAAGAAATTATAATTGAACTTATTGAGCACGCGCAAGTCTCCGAAGCTCTTGCTCACATTGTGAAACTCCACCGTCTTGCTTCCCAATCGCTCCATATTGATTTCGAGCTGTACCGAGTGCTCCTTCCGACGCTTGTGGGCTGCCTCCTTTATCTTATAAAAATCGTCTATACGTGATTTCGATTTGGTAGTCCGTGCCTTAGGTTGCCTACGCATCCAGTCGAGTTCCTTTACATAAAGGTTTTTAGCCTTCTCTACCGATGCCTGCTCTTGTGCCAATCGCTGTTCTTTTTTCTCTAAGAAATAGGAGTAGTTCCCTTTGTAGCTGAATAGTTCGCCATTGTCCAATTCGAGGATTTCATTGCATACGCGTTCCAAAAAATAACGGTCGTGCGTAACGATGAAGAGTGTAAGGTTTTCTTTGGCAAAGTACTGCTCTAACCATTCAATCATTTCTAAGTCGAGGTGGTTCGTAGGTTCGTCCAATATCAGTAAGTCAGGTTTGCTAATAAGTACATTGGCTAAGGCGAGACGCTTTTTCTGTCCTCCCGAAAGGTTTTTTACTTTCAGTTGGAGGTTGTCTAATTTTAGGCGGAAGAGTATTTGTTTGTATTGTGTTTCAAAATCCCAGGCATTATGGTGTTCCATCTGTTCAAAAGCCTTTTGATAAGCCATTTCGTTTTCAGGGTGCTGTAAAGCGTGTTCGTACTCCTGAATCAATTGTAAAATAGGATTGTCGGTTGCGAAAATAGTCTCTTCTACCGTTAGTTCTTCGTTAAAAGAGGGATTTTGTGAGAGAAAACCTATATGTATGCCCTTGCGGAATACTACTTGTCCGCTATCGGGTTGGTCTTTGCCTGCAATAATATTGAGTAAAGTAGTCTTTCCTGTACCATTTTTAGCGATAAAGGCTATTTTTTGGTTTTTATTGATACCAAAAGAGATGTTTTCAAGGATTATGCGTTCGCCAAAGGCTTTTGATATATTTTCTACGGATATTAAGTTCATTTAATTTAGATAATAAATTAAAATTAATTTGTGATGTCTCTATCTGCTTGGCTATACGCCCAAGGGGCTCCGTTGTTCTCTATATTAGTCATCATCACATTGAGTTCGGTAGGTGCTGCCGATTCTTCCATTACCAAATACTGCCTCATATCCATAATGATAGATAGCGGACTGATGCTCACAGGGCAGACCTCCACACAAGCATTGCAAGTGGTACAAGCCCATAGTTCTTCAGGAGTAATGTAGTCGCCTAAAAGTTGTTTGCCATCGGGTTCAAAAGTACCGTGCTTGTCGATATTGCGCCCTACCTCTTCTAAGCGGTCACGTGTTTTCATCATAATCGCGCGAGGAGAAAGCTCTTTACCAGTGAGGTTCGCCGGACATTCATCGGTACAACGCCCGCACTCGGTACAAGTATAGGCATTCATCAGCTGTAACCAAGTGAGGTCGGTCACGTCCGAAGCTCCAAACTTATCAGGAGGGGCTGTATCTTGTGGTGTTGCAAAAGGGTCGGCATTGGGGTCTAACATTAGTTTCACCTCTTGTGTTACCACTGGGTTTACCTTAGAAGCTCCTAACGGACGAATAGGTGCGTAGTACGTATTAGGGAAAGCTAACAGTATGTGTAGATGTTTGGAGTAATATAAGTAGTTTAAAAAGCATAAAACCCCGGTAATGTGTAACCACCAACAACTGCGTTCTACAGCGATAAGAGCGCTTACCGAAGCGTTCCCTAACAAGGGGCGTAACCATTCGCTCACAGGAAAAGAACCTGCTTGCACATAGTGGGGTACGTGTAATGCTTGTAGCTGAACATCGGCAGCGTTCATCAGTAGGAAAAGACTCATCATTACCATTTCGGCATAAAGGATATTGCTTGCATCTTTTTTTGCCCACCCTCTGATTTCTGCCTTGCGAAAGCGTGGTAGTTTTAGTACGTTTCTCCTTATCCAAAATACGGTTACTGCTACAATCACTAAGAGAGCCAACACCTCAAAAGAAGCTATCAAGAAGTTGTAAAACGCCCCTAAGGAGGCAAATATGCGGTGGGTTCCTATGATACCGTCAGTAATAATCTCTAAAAGTTCGATGTTGATAATCAGGAAACCTGTATATACAATAATGTGTAACACACCCACTATGGGACGTACCAACATTTTTCGTTGCCCTAAGGCGAGCCACAACATATTTTTGAGTCGCTCTTTGCGGTTTCCAGAAGTGTCTTCGGGCTTGCCTAAACGGATATTCCTGATGAGTTTCCGTAGATTATAAATAAAAAAGCCTCCTCCTATACAGAGAAGTATTATAAATACTATGTTAGGAAAGAAGCTCATCAATACAGTTTATTCTCCTTTTTCTTCGTCTTGAGGCTCGTATGTTTTAGCTTTTTTACCAAAAACGGAGAAATGAAGATAACGCTTAGGATTTAAACGAAGGTCTTGTAAGAGCAATTCGAGCTGTTTAGCCGATTTGTCTAAGTCTTTATAGAGCGTTTCGTCTTTTAGTAATTTTCCAATAGTACCCTTGCCTCCTTCTACTTCAGCCAAAAGAGTGTTGAGGTTGTTAAGAGTTGTTTGTGCATTGGCAATTACTTTATTGAGCTCAGTTTCCGAAAGCTGTCCTGATACTTTTGATAGATCAGTAGTGATTTTATTAGCATTGCTTAAAGTAGCATTCAAATTGGCTTGATTAGCTACCAACATCTTATTGAGGTTTACTGATGCCTGATTTAAGTTGTGCATTGTCGCGCTCAGTTCGGCAATGGCAATTTTTAAATTGTTAGTAGTTTTAGCATCTAAAACACTGTTCACCCCTGTCAGAGTCGTATCGGCTTGTCCTAAAAGGCGATTGAGTTTGTCTTGTGTAGGTTTGATTGACGAAGAGATAGAGGCGAGCATATCTTCTTGTACACGTGCTTCTAATACATCTCCCGATACGGCTATAGGAGCATTATCGAAGGCGGGAATAATTTGCAGTCCTGCACCTCCAAGCAAACTGTTGTAAAGCTCGGCTACACTATTCTTAGAGAACTTAAAATCGTCTGAACACTCCATCGTGATTTTTATCTTGGCACTTTTCTCTTCTAAGTCCACTGCTTCCACACTCCCTACTTTCACCCCATTTACAGTGATTTGTGTACCTGTTTTTAACCCTCCTGAATGAGGAAAATAAGCGTAATAAGTATTCGTTTTATTAAATAATGATTTAGACTTCAAGAAGTTAAAGCCTATATAAAAAGCGGCAATACCCGCCACAACTATAATAGCTGTTTTTATTTCTCTGGATAGTTTCATCAGTTTCTATTTGAATAAGTTTACTTTTCTATTTGTTTAGCTCTTTCTACTGTAATGCGTTTCTTTTGGTAAAAAGCTACGATATAAGCATCTTTATACCCTTTTTTTTTTGCTTTGTTCAGTAGCTCAAGGGCTTCTCTGTGCTTCGAAGTATCACCATAGTAATACACATATACACGCCCATCTTTTTCAACCGATATAGGCGAGAGTCCTTTGAAATTAAAAGCCTTTGTTTCTAAATTTTTAGGGCTTGATGATATCTGTACTTTATAGCTCAAATCGCTGTTGTTGATAGTGCTATTACTTGTACTTTGTCTCGGGGTATTACTTTTTTCTCTTACTTGTGAAATACTGTCGTCAGGGGTAGTATAAGAACTTTTGTCTTCTATCCATTTCTTGTAAGCGAGTATCGCCTCAGCAATGTTTTCGGCAAACTCTTCTTGCCCCTTAGCCGAGGTGAGGAATTTGCGTTCCTCGTTGTTAGTAAGGAAAGCTGTTTCTATAAGGATACTCGGCATATAGGTTTGGTGCAAGACGATGAATCCCGCTTGGCGTACGCCTCTGTTAGTGCGTTTCATCACTCCTGTCAGTTGGTTTTGCACTAACTTAGCTAGCTGAATGCTCTGCTCCAAGAACTCTTCTTGCATAATAGATAGCCCTATTACCGATTCAGGTGAGTTGATATTGTACTTAGCGTATTTCTTTTTGTAATCATCTTCCAAGTAGATTACCGAGTTTTCGGCTTTGGCAACCTCGAAGTTCTGCTGGTTGGCGTGTAGCCCTAATACATATGTTTCCGCACCGTCTACTTGTGTTTCGTGAGCGTTGCAGTGTACTGAAACGAATACATCGGCTTTGTTCCTGTTGGCAATAGCTCCACGCTCATAAAGGTCGATTAGCACATCGGTTTTGCGAGTGTAAATCACCTTTATGTCAGGGTAAGCCTCTAACTTTTTGCCTACTAATAATACTATTTTCAGCACCACATCTTTCTCAAAGATGTTTTTCTGTACTACTTTACCGGGGTCTTTACCTCCGTGACCCGCATCTAAAACTACTTTAAACACAGGGTTCTTCTGTCCATAAAACAGACTAAAAGTACTACTGCATAGTGAAAAAAGAAGAATGTATATAAATTTCATTAATATATGTTCTGCTTAAAATTGGTGCAAAGGTAATTATTTTACTCGAATATACAAAAAGCGTGACGTTAAAGTTTCATTTTTAAAGGAATAAAGGAGGTTATCTGCAATAAATAACCTCCTTCTTCTATCAATATATCAAGCAAATTTTATTTTGATTTACCTTGATTTGCCACGCTGTTGATAGCGGCTGCAATAGCTTCTTGGTCGCCTAAATAATAATGTTTGATAGGTTTTAAATTAGCATCGAGTTCATATACCAAAGGTACTCCCGTTGGGATATTGAGCTTTAAGATTTCTTCTTTTGAAAGCCCGTCGAGATATTGTACCAAAGAACGCAAACTGTTACCGTGTGCTGCGATAATCACACTCTTGCCTGCTTTAATATCTGGCGCAATCTCGTTAAACCATATAGGCAACATACGGTCATAACAATCTTTCAAACTTTCGCCTGCTGTTTTTTCTTCTTTGGTAAGTGAAGCGTAACGGCGGTCGTGTGAAGGGTGACGTTCGTCTGATTCTTCAATAAGTGGAGGGCGAACATCGTAAGAGCGTCTCCACAAAAGTACTTGGTCTTCACCGTATTTAGCAGCAGTTTCAGCTTTGTTCAAACCTTGTAGCGCTCCGTAACTCTTTTCATTGAGTCTCCAGCTTTTGTGTGTAGGCACCCAAAGGTCGCCCATTGCCTCCAAAGCATTGTTCAAGGTTTTGATAGCTCTTTTGAGCACTGAAGTATAGGCAACATCAAATTTGAAGCCTTCTTCTTTCATTACGCGTCCTGCTTCACGTGCTTCTTGTACGCCTTGCTCTGTTAAATCTACATCTTGCCACCCTGTGAATAAGTTGAGCTTGTTCCATTCACTTTGCCCGTGGCGTAAAAGTACTACTTTATACATATATATTTAATTAATTTTATTCTTATTCTTCTCCTTCTTTTTTACCCAAACCTCTGAGGAAATTGCCTATTTGTTTTTTGGCTTCTTTTTTAGCCTCTTCTTTGGCTTTCTCTTTTACTTTAGTCATTGTGCTGTCTTTGTTCTTCATCAATCCTCCTACGGTTTTGGTTATTTCGCCTGCTGTACCCGAACTTGTTTTACCTCCTAAAGCCTTTTGTAGTGCGTCAGTGCCTTTAGCGGTAAGGTTGCTAATTTGGTTTTTAGCTATTTGGGTAGCCAAATTTTTTACTACGGCTTTAGCATCGGTGCTTACTTGTGGTTTTTTGAAAGTTCCACCTACGGTTGCTACCACAGGCAAGTTGTTTATCTTTTTTTGGTTTTCAGGAGTCAATTTTGCTAACAAACCTTCTGCTTCTTTACCCAACATTTGAGGCGGTACATTAAAGGTGAGCTTGTAATTCATCTGTTGGTCAAATCCGTGAGAACCTGCTACCTCTATGGCTACATCTTTATATTTGATAGTAAAAGGCTTGATTTTCACTTTTCCATCTTCAAAATCAACCGCTGCTTTCACATCTTTTAGGTTGAGATTGGCTAAATTTAAACCTGTAAACTGGCTGTCTAAGGCTGAGAGTAGAGGAGAACCGTGGCTGTCAATCTTGGAGTCGATAAGTGCTGCGAATAGGTCGCCTGAGATACTGTTAATTTGAGGAGTTAAATCGTTTTTCAAATTACCTTTTACGTTGATAACCGTATTCACTTTCCCTTGTACAGCTTTCGCAATAGGCGCTATCTTTTCGAGCATAGTAATTTGCGTAAAAGCATCGGATATGTTAAGGCGGTTTAGGTTCAAATCTACGTCAAAGGTAGGTACTTTTTCTTTGGTCGATACATCTCCTGCAAGAGCTATATTTCCTCCAAAAATATCCGATTTTAAGTTCTCTAAGGTTACTTTTTGATCTTTTATAATCAGTTTACCCGATACATTACTTAATTTCAAATTGTCGTATAACACCGTATTGGCTTTTGCAGTAAGCGCACAATCTAAGAAAGCAGGTACTTTTATAGCCGCTTCTTTTGTAGAGGTCTTATTAGCTTTAGGTGCTTCTTTGGTTTCTTGTTTCGCAGGAGCAGACGATTCTGTTGCGGGTTGCATAAAATCGTTTACTACTAACTTGTTCGAAGATAGATTAAAGTTTCCTTTGAGGATTTCTTTTCTGAAAGCAAAACCGTACAGATTATCTATCGTTCCAGTAAGGTGTAAGTCACTATCACCTGTGCGAGCATCAAATTTTGAAAGCCCAATGTGCGACGGATTAAAGGCTACGTTTAAGTTATCAATATGGAAAGGTTTTACAAACTCCTCGCCTGCATATACAAACTGAGAAAGCGACAAATTACCTTGCGCTTTAATTTTTTGATAATTCTTAGCCTCTACCGATTTCATATCCAATTGTGTCGCTATATCAGCACGTAAGATTCCTGCCAACTTCTTGTTTAACGAAATAGGGTATGCTTGCGATAAGTTTGCTAAGTTGATAGTCCCTTTTACTGCCATATCCACAAACGGGTTTACTACCACATTGCTCACATTGGCACGAGCCGAAAAATGGTCTTGGTCAATACTCATCGTAAATTTGTTGAGGTTCACTTTGGTATCGTTGGTAATACCCGTAGCGTTGTTTACTTTTAGGTCGATAGTGATGTCACGCACCGTTTTAGGCAGGTTCGGATATTTAAAAGAAGCATTGTCTGCATACATTTCAAGTCCGAAAGTAGGGATTTTATCACCTACCATATCACCTTTGGCAAAACCTTTCAGAGTCAGATTTCCTGTGGTCTTTACATTCTCAATGCTTTTAGAGTACTCTTCGGGAATGAGCGCTAAAAAGTTTTGAAATGAATTGGTAGGGGTGCTAAAAGTAAGGTCGTAATGTTGTCCTTCCTCCAATAACTGAATAAAACCATCGAATACCAAATCCAAACGATTTACAGTAGCTTTGTTTTGCTTGAAAGTATATTTCTGATTTTTGAGGTCGATGCCCAAAATAGCCTGCAAGGTGATAGGCACTCGCTTCATAAAAGTACTCTTATCCATTGCAAAAGTTAGGTTGGCTTTCGTCTGAGTGTCTAAGTCCAATACCTCTTCGGCAAAGTTTCCTTTCCCGCTGTGGTAAATATCGGCT
The DNA here is from genome assembly GCF_051417515.1 of Capnocytophaga sp. G1920. Taxonomy (NCBI): domain Bacteria; kingdom Pseudomonadati; phylum Bacteroidota; class Flavobacteriia; order Flavobacteriales; family Flavobacteriaceae; genus Capnocytophaga; species Capnocytophaga sp. G1920. Next base: position 1,918 of record NZ_JBPRKH010000033.1, on the reverse strand, counting down.
GCTTCCATAAAGAGGTTGCCGTCGTCCATTTTGAAAGTAAATTTCAGATTTTCTACATTGTACCGCTGAATATCTAGCTTGATAGGAGCTGACTCTTCCTCAGGTTTATCCGAAGGAATAGCGATATCATAGTTACCTTCTCCCTCCTTGTTAAGGTGTATATACACCGAAGCATCTTTCACATTAGCTCCTAGCAAATTGTAGTTGCCCGCTAATAAATCTTTGATGCTAAGCGTTACATCTATGTGTTTAGCAGCAAAAAGTGTATCACCTACGAAAGGCTCTTTGTTTACCAAAACAAAATCGTTGAGGGTAACGCGTGCCTTAGGAAAGTTCTTAAACAGACTAATATCAACATCTTGTAATCCGATGTTCGCCTTTAAGTTTTCATTTGCCATCTCAATAACCTTTTCCTTGATAGTATCTTTAAAGAAAAAAGGAATAGCAATCATTGCGATGATGAGGAGCAGTAGGGTAATACCTCCCCATTTCAGTATTTTTTTAGCTATTTTCATTCGTGTTTTAGCAATTATGTTTTCTGAGTGCAAAGATACGAAATAATTAACAATTAGCAATAAATTCTGAAATAATTATTTTGTTCTTTGTTTTTATAGTCTACCAGAATTGGTCTGCGAATTTTCACCTTGCACTTTACCAAAGTTGAAATCTACCAATATCCTCTTTTTTAACACTCTCTTAGCTTTAACTTCCCTTTGCTTTAACGCCACTCATCCTTCGTCATTTGTTCGTTTTTACGTCGCTTTAGTTCCCCCTTTGGAGGCAGGGCTGTTACATAGAGTTACAAATGTTTGATTTATAATATATTAAATTCATAAGTTCTTTGAAATTAATGATACTCCATTCCATAGCTGACTTGATAGAGTCTTTTCCATTAAGACGAAATAGGTTAATTGATATATTTCTCATTATTGAAAGATTCTCAGGAGCATTACCTGATTTAGTCTTACTCTTGTCCTCTTTCATTTGTACATCTTTCACCCAGTGCAAACGATTTTCTATACCCCAATGAGAACGTATGTGATTAGCAAAGAAATCAGCCTTATTCTTAGCTACACTGCTAATATGGTAAACTATCTCTATTGTCTGACCTTTCTTTGTTTTGACATAACGTGTTGTTTCTATAATTCGCTTTATACCAAACCATTCAGGAGAAATACCCTCTAAATTTTTATAAACTTTGGTAATACGCAATTCATCACGACCTCTTAGCAAAGAACACTCTTGGTAAGTGTGCATTAAATACTTTTTTGTAGCAACATTTGCTTTTATTTGCTCAAAAAGCTTTTTTTGATTACCTTTTACTTGTACTATGTAGTCATTTTTTGACTTTATAATAGTTTCAAGAGTTTTTTTGACAATGTAAGGCATCTAAAGTGATTATTTCACCTTGAATGTCTAAGGCTTGTAAGAGTCTTTGAACGGTATAAATTTCAGATTCTTTTTTGTTCTCTAATTTATCACAAGCTAATACAATGCCTCTTTGTGAAGCAAAAACACTTATCAATGAAACAAAATTCTGATAGTTATTTTGAGTGTCTTTAATAGTTCCTGCAATAGCCTTTCCATCAACAGCAAGTGTTTCACCTTGACACATTGGTAAAAATTGGGCAGTCCACTGATTGAATTTTTGGGCAAAATCATCAAAATCAATTTCCATAAATATCCTTCTAATAGAGCCATATGTAGGTACTTTACAGAAAGTTAGATACTTTTTAAACTCCCATTGGTTTTCTTTGAGGAAACGGCCTATTTCTCGATAACCAGTATAACCTGACATTATTGCTGTTAGGCACATAATCAGGAAGTTAGGCATTTTATGGCGGATACCGCGTCTTTTTCTAGTATCCTCTATACTAGATAACATTTCTATCAGTGTCATAGACTTTTACATTTTATT
>NZ_JBPRKH010000032.1:0-17373 GCF_051417515.1 Capnocytophaga sp. G1920 | reverse complement strand
CAGGGCTGTTACATAGAGTTACAAATGTTTGATTTATAATATATTAAATTCATAAGTTCTTTGAAATTAATGATACTCCATTCCATAGCTGACTTGATAGAGTCTTTTCCATTAAGACGAAATAGGTTAATTGATATATTTCTCATTATTGAAAGATTCTCAGGAGCATTACCTGATTTAGTCTTACTCTTGTCCTCTTTCATTTGTACATCTTTCACCCAGTGCAAACGATTTTCTATACCCCAATGAGAACGTATGTGATTAGCAAAGAAATCAGCCTTATTCTTAGCTACACTGCTAATATGGTAAACTATCTCTATTGTCTGACCTTTCTTTGTTTTGACATAACGTGTTGTTTCTATAATTCGCTTTATACCAAACCATTCAGGAGAAATACCCTCTAAATTTTTATAAACTTTGGTAATACGCAATTCATCACGACCTCTTAGCAAAGAACACTCTTGGTAAGTGTGCATTAAATACTTTTTTGTAGCAACATTTGCTTTTATTTGCTCAAAAAGCTTTTTTTGATTACCTTTTACTTGTACTATGTAGTCATTTTTTGACTTTATAATAGTTTCAAGAGTTTTTTTGACAATGTAAGGCATCTAAAGTGATTATTTCACCTTGAATGTCTAAGGCTTGTAAGAGTCTTTGAACGGTATAAATTTCAGATTCTTTTTTGTTCTCTAATTTATCACAAGCTAATACAATGCCTCTTTGTGAAGCAAAAACACTTATCAATGAAACAAAATTCTGATAGTTATTTTGAGTGTCTTTAATAGTTCCTGCAATAGCCTTTCCATCAACAGCAAGTGTTTCACCTTGACACATTGGTAAAAATTGGGCAGTCCACTGATTGAATTTTTGGGCAAAATCATCAAAATCAATTTCCATAAATATCCTTCTAATAGAGCCATATGTAGGTACTTTACAGAAAGTTAGATACTTTTTAAACTCCCATTGGTTTTCTTTGAGGAAACGGCCTATTTCTCGATAACCAGTATAACCTGACATTATTGCTGTTAGGCACATAATCAGGAAGTTAGGCATTTTATGGCGGATACCGCGTCTTTTTCTAGTATCCTCTATACTAGATAACATTTCTATCAGTGTCATAGACTTTTACATTTTATTGGAATGCAAAAATAGTAATTTAAAATAACTTACAAAACTTTGTAACAGCCCTGCCTTTGGAGGGGGTTAGGGGGAGGTTTTGTTCGTTCATTGTTCGTCTTTTCTTCGTCATTCGTTCGTCTTTTCTTCGTCATTCGTTCGTCTTTTGTTCGTCATTTGTTCGTCTTTTCTTCGTCATTCGTTCGTCATTTGTTCGTCATTTGTTCGTCTTTTGTTCGTCTTTTGTTCGTCATTTGTTCGTCTTTTGTTCGTTCATTGTTCGTCTTATTTTTTCCGTTACTACACTCCTTCTCCTTGGGAGAGGGGTGGGGAGAGGATATTTTCTTCGTCATTTCTTTATCTGCCCGTGCGGCTCGCACCGTCTTTTGTTCGTCTTTTGTTCGTCTTTTGTTCGTCTCACTTTTCCGTTACTACACTCCCTCTCCTTGGGAGTAGTCTCCGAATAGGATAGTATGTGATTAGGGAGAGGATATTTTGTCCACTGATTCTTCATTAGAGGTTTAGAGGAAATTTTATTAATCATTTTTGTTCAAATTCTACAGCCAAGCTATACTTCTTTTACTTCACTAATTTAGTGTGTTTTATCTAATATGCTAATTTTCAAATTTGCTAATTTGCTAATTTCTCTCTATTTTTGCATTCTTATAAAGTCTTATAACGAAAAAATGGAGCAGATAAGTGTATTCGATATGCTAAAAATAGGGGTAGGTCCTTCCAGCTCTCACACTTTGGGTCCTTGGCGTGCTGCTGAGGCTTTCCTTAAAGAATTGAGAGAGAAGCACCTCTTAACCCGCACAACCAAAGTGCACGTAGATTTATACGGCTCACTCTCTCTCACAGGCAAAGGTCACGCTACCGATTTGGCAGTAATGTTAGGTCTCAGTGGTGCCGACCCTGAGTATGTGCCTATCGAGAGTTTAGATGTGATTATTACGGCTATTACTAATAATCAAGAGCTCTATTTAGGCAATGAGTGCATCATTAGCTTCAATCCTAAGGAAGACATTATTTTCAATAGAGATTTTTTGCCTTTTCACCCCAATGGTCTTACTTTTACAGCTGAAGGCGAGGGGTTCAGTTATGCTTCTACTTTCTACTCAGTAGGGGGTGGTTTTATAGTAAAAGAAGGAGAACAAGCAACAGCCAAGGAAGATACTCAGCGAAATTTCCCTTTTCCTATTGATAAAGCTGAGCAACTCATTAGCTATTGTTGCCAAGAAGGAAAGAAAATATCCGAAATCGTCTATGAAAACGAAAAAGCCTTGCGCACCGAAGAGCAAATCCATAGCGAACTGATGCGTATATGGCATACTATGTTGGAATGTACTTATATAGGTTGTCATACCGAGGGTGTACTCCCAGGCGGTTTACACGTGCGCCGTCGTGCTTATGATATCCACAAGAACCTCATAGGGGTAGTCACCTACGATAGTCCAGAGAATTGGCTGAACTCTATTAAGAAAACAAATATCAAGTTTCGCGAAATCCTTAAATGGGTGAGTTGTTTTTCGCTGGCAGTTAATGAAGTGAATGCTTCGTTGGGGCGTGTAGTTACGGCGCCTACCAATGGTAGTGCAGGGGTGATTCCCGCCGTGTTGCTCTACTACATAACCATCGAAAACCAACAAGCTACCGAGGAGCAAATCCAGCAATTCCTATTGGTAGCGGGCGAAATAGGCAGTCTCTTCAAAAAAGGAGCAACCATTTCAGCAGCTATGGGCGGTTGTCAAGCCGAAATAGGTGTATCTTCCGCAATGGCGGCAGGTGCGCTCTGTGAACTCTTGGGTGGTTCTCCTGAGCAGGTACTCATCGCTGCCGAAATAGCAATGGAACACCACTTGGGGCTTACTTGCGACCCTATTGGCGGATTGGTGCAAATCCCTTGTATCGAGCGCAATGCTATGGGGGCAATCAAAGCGATTAACGCTGCCGAATTGGCTATTGAAACCGACCCTAAGAATGCGAAAGTACCCTTAGACAAGGTTATCAATACTATGTGGCAAACTGCCAAAGATATGAACTCTAAATACAAAGAAACCTCAGAAGGGGGCTTAGCGGTAGCTGTAAATATGGCCGACTGTTAATCTAACGACTAATAACTAACAATTAATGACAATAAACTGTAAAGGAGAGCTTCTCTCTATGGATACCCCGCGAGTGATGGGAATCCTTAATCATACCCCCGACTCTTTCTACGAAGGAAGTCGTGTAACCGAAAAAACACTCTTACAACGCGCAGAAACAATGCTCGCTCACGGCGCAGATTTTATTGATGTAGGTGGTTATAGCACCCGCCCCAATGCACCCGAAGTCTCACAAGCCGAAGAACTCAGTAGGGTAGTGCCTGTAGTGCGCTCTTTGGTGCAACATTTCCCCGAGATACGTATCTCGGTAGATACTTTCCGCAGTGAGGTAGCACGCCAATCGCTCTTAGAAGGGGCTTGTATTATCAACGATATTTCTGCCGGACTCTTAGATGAGCAGATGTTGGCTACAGTAGCGCAATTTCAGGTGCCTTATATTGCGATGCACCTCGTAGGTACACCCCAAACAATGCAACAGCACACTGATTATAAGGATATCATCAGTGATATGCGCTACTATTTTTCTGAGCGCAAAGCCAAAGCCTTGCAAGCGGGGATTAACGATTTTATAGTAGATGTAGGCTTTGGTTTCTCTAAAACCTTAGACCAGAATTACGAAGTGTTGAAGCACTTAGAGCTATTCCATAGCTTTGGTTGTCCGCTATTGGTAGGTTTTTCCCGCAAGTCGATGTTGTACAAATTGTTAGAAACTGACCCTGCTGGTGCGCTGAATGCTACGACAGTAGTCAATACCATAGCCCTGATGAAAGGGGCACACATTTTGCGGGTACACGATGTAAAAGAAGCTAAAGAATGTGTAACACTCTTTGAAAAAATACAATGAAACTATTCGATATTTTAGACTTTACAATCGTCGATGCGATTGATATAGTGCTGTTTGCAGCCCTCTTGTACTACCTCTACCGATTGATTCGAGGCACGGTAGCCATTAATATTTTTATGGGTATTGTGATTATCTACTTGATATGGAAGATTACCGAAGCTTTGCAAATGCAGTTGCTTAGTAGTATATTAGGTCAGTTCATTGGGGTAGGAGTCTTCGCACTGATAGTTGTATTCCAGCAGGAAATACGTCGCTTCTTGCTCACCATTGGTTCTACCAATATCACTGCGCGCAACAAGCTACATCGTGCTTTTCACTTCTTCAAAGAGAAGGAAATTCTGCTTAATATTGAGAGTTTGATAAATGTATGTCAGAAGTTAGCCAGTACCAATACAGGAGCGCTTATCGTTTTGGAACACAATATGCCTCTCGACTTTGTAACCCAAACTGGCGACAAGGTGAATATAGAGTTCTCCGAGCCTATTATCGAAAGTATCTTTTATAAGAACAGTCCGCTACACGATGGAGCCATTGTGATAAAGGGTAATCATATTATAGCTACAAGGGTAATACTGCCTGTTGCAAGTGAAATTAATTTGCCTAAACGCTATGGTTTGCGTCATCGTGCCGCCATTTCTATCACCGAAAAAACAGACGCTACTGCCTTAGTCGTTTCTGAAGAAACCGGACACATTTCTTACTTCAAGAATGGCGCCTTTGTAAAATTCAAGAATAACGATGAACTCATCAAAGCTGTACAATCCGATTTTTAATTGCTTGTCGCGCTACAACCTTTTTCAGATAGCGAGCTTCAAGCATTCACTCCCTTTGGGGCTTCTAGGGCTAATCGTTAAATTTGCTAATTTCCAAATTATCTAATTTTCAAACTAAAACCTTTCTCTCCCCCTAAAAATCCCTCTAACACATCACCTGTTGTAACTTTCCCTGCACCTTTAGGTGTTCCTGTAAAAATAAGATCGCCTTTGCGAAGGGTAAAGAACTGCGATACCTCCGAGATGATAACGTCAAAGCCTCTAAGCATTTGTGTCGTATTGCCCTCTTGTACAGTAGTACCATTTTTATCTAAGTGAAACTGAATAGAGGGAGAACTCTCAAAAGTTTCTTTAGAGACAAACTTTCCTACGATAGCTGAGCTATCAAAAGCCTTCGCCAGCTCCCACGGTAGTCCTTTTTGGCTCAAATCCGCTTGCAGGTCGCAAGCGGTAAAGTCAATGCCCACCGCAATCTCGTCGTAATATTTATGTGCAAATTTTTCCGAAATGCACTTTCCATTCTGGTTGATTTTCAGTACTAATTCTATTTCGTAGTGCAAATCCTGTGTAAAATCAGGAATGTAGTAAGGAATCTCAAGGTTGTGAATAGCCGTATCAGGCTTCATAAAAACCACTATCGGCTGAACTGTTGTTTTATCAAATGTTTCGATAGTCTCGTGGTAGTTTTTACCTATACAAATAATTTTCATATTTATTTTAATGTGAGTTTGATATAAAAATACTATTTTTCAATCGCTTTTACGTTGTTACAATTCCTTCTTAGGAATAAGGTCTTGAGGCAAAATGCGCCTTTCTTTATTATTTATAATTTGGTTTTCTTTCCTTTGGGAAAGGTTTTATTTTATAAAATCTGTGAGAGGTTTTAAAGTAACAAAACACCTATTTGTTCAATTAAAAAAATAGTTTATTGTGATAAGAATACGCTTCATATGCAATGATTTCCTATTACTGAAATAAAGCTTATAGATTGCAAAAGTAAAAATAAAAACTGTATTATGTTTGTAAATTAAAAAAAAAAGTAATACATTTGCCCGAGTTTTTCTAACAGAACAAAAAACGATTGTGAAGTAAAACGAATAATATCATTTTAAGATATAACCAATGAAAAAAGAACATATTTTAGAGGACTATGGCATCGCTGTTCTCAGTAGAGAATGTAGCTTGATGGGAAGGAAAGAAGTGCTTAGTGGTAAAGCAAAATTTGGTATTTTTGGAGAAGGAAAAGAAGTACCTCAATTAGCTTTAGCAAGAGCCTTTCGAGATGGTGATTTCCGAAGTGGTTATTACCGCGATCAAACTCTTATGATGGCTCTCGGGGTGCATACTGTAGAGAATTTCTTTGCAGGAATATATGCACACGCTGATATAAAGGCAGACCCTACAAGCGCAGGTCGTCAAATGGGTGGGCATTTTGCTACTCATAGTTTAGATGAGGAAGGGAATTGGAAAGATTTATTAAAACAAAAGAATAGTAGTAGCGATATATCGTGTACTGCAGGGCAAATGCCTCGTTTATTAGGATTAGCGCAAGCCTCTAAAGTATATCGTGAGTTACCTAATGCTGAAAGTAAAGGTTTCTCAAATCACGGTAATGAGGTAGCTTGGGGTACTATTGGTAATGCAAGTACCAGTGAAGGTCACTTTTTTGAAATCCTCAATGCAGCAGGGGTAATGCAAGTGCCTTTAGTAATGTCTGTTTGGGACGATGAGTATGGTATTTCTGTTCCTAAAGAATATCATACTATTAAGCAAAGTATTTCTGAAGCATTAAAAGGCTTTGTACGAGACAAAAAACATAAAGGTTTTGAACTATTTGTCGTAAAAGGTTGGGATTACCCAACCTTATATGAAACCTATCAAAAGGCAAGTAAGATAGCTCGTGAACAACATATACCTATATTGGTACACGTTCTTGAACTTACTCAACCTCAAGGTCACTCTACATCTGGTTCACACGAGCGTTACAAAAGTCCTGAACGACTTCAATGGGAAAAAGATTTTGATTGTATTTCCAAAATGCGTGAATGGATATTGGCGGAAGGCTATGCTACTGAAGAAGAATTGCTAGCTATAGAACAACAGGCTAAGAAACGTGTGAATGAAGGTAGGAAAAAAGCTTGGGAAGCTTATATTAAACCTATTGAACAAGAGAGGAAAGAACTTACTGCTCTTCTTGCTTCATTATTAATAAATATAAATAATAGTACTATAAAAGAAAAAGTAGAAAGCCTATCCAAATCTCTTCTTAAAGTGGCCTTACCTAATCGTAAAGATGTGTTGAGCACTGCCAGAAAAGCCTTACGTTTATTATTACCTGAAGGTGAAAATAGAATACTTCCCTTACAGAATTGGATAAAGAGCTATATAAAAGAAAACGAACCCAAATATAGTCGATTTCTTCATACTGAAAATAAACAAAATCCTATCCATATAGAAGAAGTACTCCCCACCTATGATACATCAAAAGAACTTGTTGATGGACGTATTGTACTGAGAGAGAATTTTGATGCCTTACTTTCTAAATATCCTAATTTATTGATATTTGGTGAGGACGTAGGGAACATAGGTGATGTAAACCAAGGATTAGAAGGATTACAGAAAAAACACGGAGCTATAAAAGTAGCTGACACAAGTATTCGTGAAACTGCTATAGTAGGACAAGGTATAGGTATGGCCATGCGTGGTTTACGTCCGATTGCTGAGATACAATATTTAGACTATATTCTTTATGGTTTACAAACACTAAGTGATGATTTGGCTAGTTTGCATTATCGCACTTTTGGTAGACAAATGGCTCCTCTTATCATCAGAACAAGAGGACACCGTTTACAAGGTATTTGGCACGCAGGTTCTCCTATGGGAATATTGTTAGCCTCTCTTAGAGGAATGTATATCCTTACTCCTCGTAATATGGTAAAAGCGGCAGGATTCTACAATACACTTTTAGAAGGCAATCAACCTGCGGTAGTGGTGGAATGTCTTAATGGTTACCGCCTGAAAGAAGCAATGCCCACGAACCTCACCGAGTTCAAAACGCCTATTGGAGTAGTCGAAACACTTCGTGAAGGAAAAGATATTACAGTCGTATCTTATGGCTCTACTTTGCGCATCGTGTGTGAAGTTGCCGATGAGTTAGCTTCTATGGGTATTGATATAGAGATTATAGATGCACAATCCTTGGCACCATTCGATGTGCGTCACGATATAGTGAAGAGCATACAGAAAACCAATCGACTATTAGTAGTAGACGAAGATATGCCTGGAGCTACTTCGGCATATATTTTGCAGAAAATTGTAGAAGAACAAAATGCTTATCAGTATTTGGACAGTGCGCCACAAACCTTAGCAGCAGGAGAACATCGTCCAGCGTATGCTACTGATGGTGATTACTTTTCTAAACCTAATGCTGATAGTATCATTGAGAAGATATACAGTATAATGCACGAAGCTAATCCTGAAAAATATCCAACCTTGCTATAATTCATTATCTTTTTGAAAATCGTTCAAGAGATTATCAATAGCACGGCGGTCTTTTTTAGTAGGGCGACCCTCGCCTTTCTCACGATAATAGTCTTGCGCAAGTTTTTGTATTTCGGCTTGTTCAAAAGCCTCAGGAGGCGTGTTGTCTTGGCGATAAAGGTCTACTAACTTAGCCCCCACACGGCTCTCAGGGATATCTAAGACCTCTATTTGGTAGTTGATTTGGTTCTTACGCACTACTATTTGGTCGTTTTTGTAAATTTCCCTTGAGGGTTTTGCAGTCTCACCATTCACCTTGATGTGTCCTTTTTTGCAGGCTTCAGTAGCTATATTACGTGTTTTGAAGTAACGTACACACCATAAGTACTTATCAATTCGCATTCTTTTGTATTTTAGAAAAAATAATAAGTGCAAAAATAATAAATTAATTGTATCTTATACTAAGGGATAAAGAAATTTTATATGATGAATAAATTTATATTTACTATTAGCACAATAGGTTTACTATTTGCTGTTTCGTGTAAGAAAAATGAAAATTCAAATGTAACACCTCCACGTGATGTTACAGAGGTGAGAAATGAGAATAATCAAAGTATTGAAACATTCTTAAAAACGCATACTTACACTTTTTCAGCAACAACTACTATTTCTGAAACGGTTACCTTTGCAACAACCTCTAATACTACAGCGTCTATCTTCAATGATAGCAAGCTAAAACGATTGGAATTAGATGTCTATGATGCTAATAATACTCTTGTACGTCATACGCTTTACTATCTTATTTTGCAAGAGGGGACAGGAACTACCACTACTATTGCTGATTCAGTATATGTGAATTATAAAGGACAATTATTAGATTTAAGTGTATTTGATGAAACAACAACACAATCTACTTCTAATTGGATGGATCTTATAGGTAATATTGTTACCAACAAGCCTTCAGGTACTATTAGAGGTTTTAGGGAGGGTGTAGCTCAACTAAGAGCATCGGCTACAGGACTTACAAACAATAGTGATGGTACTCTAAATGCTCCTACTGATGGAGGAGTTGGAGTTTTCTTTATTCCTTCAGGTTTAGGCTATTTCAATAACAGCCAAGCTAAAATACCTGCTTATTCACCTTTAATTTTTATAGTAAGACTTATTGCTACACGTCGTGCCGACCACGATCACGATGGTAAACCTTCTATAAATGAGATTGTGCGTAATGAATATGGCGTGGTAACTTATCCAGATTGTGATGCTAACAAAGATATTTCGTATCTTCCAGATTATTTAGATGCTGATTGTAAGTAGAATGAAGAAGTATGTCCCTAATCTTATCACTTTATCCAATCTCCTTTGCGGAACAGTAGCAATTGTCTTTGCCGTAAGAGGAACAATTGATTGGGTTGCTTTGTTTGTGGCAATAGGCATTTTCCTCGATTTTTTTGATGGTTTCTTTGCTCGTTTGCTACACGTAAAATCCGAAATGGGTTTACAGTTAGATTCCTTAGCCGATATGGTTACTTCTGGAGTAGTTCCTGGCATTGTGATGTTTCAGCTGTTGAATAATAGTACTTATGTATTGCAAACTGAGGGGACTTTTGCTATGCTCTTGCCTTATGTTGGTTTCGTTATTACTTTAGCTTCTGCCTATCGCTTGGCGAATTTTAATATAGACACACGGCAGACGTCTGGCTTTATAGGGCTTCCTACTCCAGCTAATACAATGTTTATTCTTTCTTTGCCTCTTATATTACAATATCAGCCTACTGAATTATTTGGTAGTTTATTGCATAATATGTGGGTCTTGTTAGGGATTACTTTGTTGAGTACTTACTTGTTGAATGCTGAAATAGCACTCTTTGCGTTGAAGTTTAGCGATTATTCTTTTAAGAATAATGCGTTGAAATATGTATTCTTAGCGCTTTGCGTCATTTTACTTCTAAGTTTAAAAATAATTGCTATTCCGCTAATTATTTTATTGTACATTATTCTTTCCTTACTACTACCTAAGCGATAAATCTCGTTTCATTCTATCCAAATTGATTTTAGGTTTTTGTAAGAAGATAACACTATCAATAACTATTTGCTTGGATTTTGGGTATATCCCTAAACTATCCATTAGCAAGTAGTTTTTTTGTTTGAAGCGTAGTATATAAGGCATTTTCTTAAGCTCGATATTGCTGATACCTTTATTTTTTATGTAGTTCATTACTACAGGGTCAGGAGAAATTGTATCTGTTTGATAGATACTTAGTTTATCACCTTGTCTAATGGCGATTACTTTCTGTTTATATTTGCTGAAAACTAGCATTTCTTCTGTTGTTTCTAATTGATATTTGTAATAGAAAAGTACTCCTTGAAATAAAATAACAGATAAGAGAAGTGCTATCAATACTTTGTATTTCCTATAATGTACAAAAACAATGAGTATGAACACCGTCAATAAGGAAGAAAGAAGTAGGGGAGTAGTAAAAGGTATGTTGCGTATGATAAACGTTTCTTGATGAGCTATAAATGCTACCAAAAAGTTCATCAAAGCGATTAATTTTTCTAAGACGAAAACTATGGCATAAGGCAGAATACCAAAACTTCCCAAACATAAGGCAATGATACCTCCTATGAGTATAGGTTGTAATAAAGGTACTACTACCAAGTTAGAAACGAAAAACAATATAGGAAACTGGTGAAAATAGTACAAACTGATAGGTAAAACTACTATTTGAGCAGATAATCCTACCAAAAATAGTGACCATATCCATTGTAAGTATTTATTCTCAGGTTGCCACCATTTGCGCATCACAGGGTAGAATTTCATTATAGAAAATACCGCTGCATAACTCAGCTGAAAGCCTACATCATACAAATAGTAAGGATTGATAAGCAACAGAAATAACATTGAGAGCATTAATGCATCAAACCTGCCTTGTTTCCTACGTATAAGAGTACTCAATCCTACAAAGCTGAACATTACAGTAGCTCTCAATACCGAAGGAGAGGCGCCTGCTATGAAAGCAAAAGCCCATAAGCCTGCTAATAGTATAAAGTATCGCAGTGGACGATAAAAACCTAAATTAGGCATCTTTTGTAGTAATAAAAGGAGTATAGCAGTAATAATCCCTACGTGTAATCCCGAAATAGCTAAGATATGCACCGCTCCCGCATCAACATAATGTTGATAGACTTCGTTATCTAAATCAGTGCGTTTTCCTAAGAGTAGTGTTTTTAACAGAGCAGAAGACTCTTGATTAAAATATTTGTCTATTACAATAGCTAAATGAGAGCGTGTTCTCGCAATACTCCCCATAAAACCTGTTGTATTATTTTTAACAACAGAAAAAGCAACTATTTCTGTTCGCCCATATACACCTTTTCGCTCCATATACCGTTTATAGTTGAATTGATATGGATTTTTAGGAGGAGATATAGGAGTATATTTGCCTACAAAAACCAATCTATCTGTTGGAGCTAATGTTTTCACATCATCGGTAATTGTTTTAGAAGGGAAAAAGCACAGAATTTTTCCTTCTGTACTTGTATGGTTAGCCGTTAAGAGCTCAACTTTAAAGGTAGTGCCGTAATCTGTTTGTGAAGTTTGCTCTATTATGTCAGCTTCTAAAGTGTAATACTCATTGGCATTTAGTTTTTGTGTGTAATGCTTAGAGTTATAGGTGGGGGTATGAAGGATAGTTATCAGTATACCCACTGCTACAGAAGTGAGACCTACGTGTATTACAATTCCGTGACGAAAAGCATATCGTTTGGTAGCTAAAAACTGATGTATTGCCAAAGTGAGCAGTAAGCATATACAACTACTTATTGCAAATAAAAAAGAGGGAGCTATTACATCAGTAATAGCAATCCCTCCTATGAGTCCTAATAAGATAGTTAATATGGGAGTATTTACAAATCTCACATTACACGTTTTGCCATACGAAATGTTTTCTTGTAATATTCATCACTTAATGAAGAAATCACAACTCCTCTTTTAGACGAAGAGTGTATGAATTTAATATCTCCATCTATATCTACTACCATACCTACGTGTGATATTCTGCTTTTCCTAGTCGTTCTGAAGAAAAGTAAATCGCCTACTTTTACATCTTCCAAGTCAATTTTAGTTCCTTGTGTAGCCATTTCTTGTGAGGAGCGAGATAATGGCACTGAAATAGATTTGAAAGTAGTACTTACAAAACCAGAACAATCCATACCATTACGGGTAACACCTCCGTGTCTGTAAGGAGTTCCTAAATATGAGAAAGCTGTATCTAATAATACTTTCTGTTGTTTGGTATCTGCTTTACTTTTAGAGAGTGCAGTAAGCGCTATATCAGTAGTTTCATAGCTTTCAGGTTCCTCAAATAGTTCTTCGTCTTCTAAGTCGTCTTCCAATTCAGTGTCTGCGAGAGTATTCTCAGCGTATTGTTTTAGGGCTTTATTACCGGTGTGTTTTTTAGGAGCATATCTCTTACTCTTAGCAACAGCTATATCTGCTTTTACAGGCTTTTTCTTTTTATCAGTTATAGCTATAGCTCTCTTAACAGGAGCTTTTTTTACAGACTTTTTAGCAGAATGATGAGCTACACTGCGTTTAGGAGGTAACTTATGACGTTTTTTAGCTGTTGAAGCCACTCTGGCGGTAGCTTTTTTCCCTTTCTTAGGAGGAGAAAATGTTTTCTTTTTGGGCTTGCTCTTATTTTCCACAGCCTTTGTGGTAGCTGTATTTACAACTACACTCTTTTCGGTATTCTTTACTGCCTCTGAAAAGGAAGATAAGCTGAGTAGTAGTGTAAATAAACCTAAAATTCTTAATACGTACATAGTAATTTGAGCGTTTAAATTCTGAACTTTGAGGGAACGGCCTAAAAGTTCAAAAGGTTGATGTTATTAAATAAGTTCTTTTTGCGTTATTATGAGGTTTTCTCCTTTCTCATCTAAATCAAAATGAATGCTATCGCCTTCGTGCACTTGGTTAGATACTATTTCTTCGGCTAATATGTCTTCTACATATTTCTGAATAGCGCGTTTCAAAGGTCGAGCACCATATTGTTTGTCATAGCCTTTATCTGCAATGAATTCTTTTGCTTTCTGGCTAAGTTGTACTCCATAGCCTAAATCGTTGATACGTGAGTACAGTTTAGAAAGCTCAATATCGATAATTTTAAAGATATCTTCTTTGCTAAGAGGATTGAAAGTAATCACATCGTCAATACGGTTTAGAAACTCAGGAGCAAATACCTTTTTCAAAGCATTTTCGACGATAGATTTCTCATTAGCTTCGGATTGGGCTATTCTTGCTGAAGTGCCAAAACCAACACCTTGCCCAAAATCTTTTACTTGACGAGCTCCTATATTAGAGGTCATAATGATGATAGTATTTCTAAAATCAATCTTTCGTCCTAAACTATCAGTTAAGAAACCATCGTCAAGCACTTGTAAAAGCATATTGAAAACATCGGGGTGTGCCTTTTCTATCTCATCTAAAAGCACTACAGAATAAGGTTTGCGACGTATTTTCTCGGTGAGCTGACCGCCTTCTTCATAACCTACATACCCTGGAGGAGCTCCTATGAGACGAGAAACTGAGAACTTCTCCATATACTCACTCATATCAATGCGTACCATTGTTTCTTCTGAATCGAAAAGTTCTTTGGCAAGCACTTTAGCGAGTTGTGTTTTCCCAACTCCTGTTTGTCCTAAGAAGATGAAAGAACCTATAGGTTTATTTGGGTCTTTTAAGCCCGTACGATTGCGTTTGATAGATTTCACTACCTTTTCTACCGCTTCATCTTGACCAATGATTTTGGATTTCATTATCTCGGATAATCCTGAGAGTTTGCTCATTTCAGTTTGAGCAATTCTGTTTACAGGTACGCCGCTCATCATTGAGACTACATCGGCAATATGGTCGGCAGTTACTACATCACGGTGTTGTTTAGATTCTTCGTCCCATTTCTTATTCATTTCGACTAATGAATTTTCGATAATTTTCTCGTTATCGCGCAAACGGGCAGCTTCTTCAAACTGCTGACGTGAAACAGCTCTGTTTTTGGCTTGAGTAGCTTGTTCTAAACGTTCTTCCAATTCCACGATATATTGTGGAACTTTTACTTGCATAATATGTATTCTTGCACCAGCTTCGTCTAAGGCATCAAGAGCTTTATCGGGCAAATAACGGTCGGTAAGATAACGATTGGTGAGCTTTACACAAGCCTCGATAGCCTCATCGGTATAGGTTACGTTGTGATGTTCTTCGTATTTTCCTTTTATATTGCGAAGGATTTGTATGGTTTCATCTACACTTGTTGGTTCGATGATTACTTTTTGGAAACGGCGTTCTAAGGCGCCATCTTTTTCAATAGATTGGCGATATTCATCTAAGGTAGTAGCTCCAATACATTGTATTTCACCACGTGCTAAGGCAGGTTTAAACATATTAGAGGCATCTAAGCTACCTGAGGCACCACCAGCTCCCACTAAGGTGTGAATTTCATCAATAAAAAGAATGATATCTTTATTCTTTTCGAGTTCACTCATTATGGCTTTAAGGCGTTCTTCAAATTGTCCGCGATATTTAGTTCCAGCCACTAAGGAAGCTAAATCGAGTGTTACCACACGTTTGTTATACAATACTCGTGCCACTTTTTTCTGAATAATGCGCAAAGCTAATCCTTCGGCGATGGCGCTTTTACCCACACCAGGTTCACCGATGAGTATTGGGTTATTCTTCTTACGGCGGCTCAATATTTGGGATACGCGTTCTATTTCCTTCTCGCGACCTACTACGGGGTCTAAACTACCTTGTTCGGCTAAAGCAGTTAAATCTCTACCAAAGTTATCTAACACAGTGAGTTTTCGTTGCCCATATTGCCCCCCTTGATTGGGTTGCTGACTTTTGTAACCCGATTTGTTTTCGTGAGGTAAACTATAATCTCGGTCGTATTCGTCAACCTCATCGGTGGGTGATGAGACTTGATAATTATCGTCGCGTATGGGTTGGAATTTATCTCTTGCTACTTCATAATTTACGCCTAGCTTGTTGAAAACTTTAGTAGTAGGGTCGTTTTCGTTACGCAAAATGCTTAGTAATAGATGAGCTGTATTAATCATATCATTCTGAGAACGTTTTGCTTCTAAGTAAGTAGCCTGCATTGCTCTTTCGGCTTGTACGGTGAAATGAACGGCATTGAAGTTAGGAGGGTTGAGACCACGTGCAGAAGTGAGCGTGTGGATGTTTTGGCGCAGTCTTTCCATATCAATATTTAAACTGTGCATTAAATCGATTGCACTACCTTCACCTTCTTGCAATATGGCTAACACAAAGTGCTCAGTGCCTACCGTAGATTGCCCTAAGCGAATGGCTTCTTCTTTGCTATATGTGAATATCCTTTTAACTCTTGGTGAAAAGTTATCGTTCATAAAATCTCCTCTTGTTTTGTATTAAATAGTTGGGTAGTAACAAAAACTATTCCATTTCTCCCTATCAGGGAAAAAGGCAGTCTTTTACACTGCGGGCAAAGGTACGAAAAAAAATATTAATACGAAAGAAAAATATAAAAATATTTTGTTTTAACCATAGAAAAGCATAAATTTGCGCCATTATTATTAAAAGAATTTCAAATGAAAAATTTTATCTTAATTGCAATGTCTATAGGGCTATTTTCTATGGGACAAGCTCAAAAAATCAATTTAGGGAAAGCCGCAAGTGCTGTTACAAAAGGAGCACAAGCTTTATCATTTACTAATGAAGATGCTAAAAGGCTTTCAAAGGAATCAGTAGACTGGATGGATGCTCATAATCCGGTAGCAGGCAAAAACAGTCCGTATACTAAACG
This sequence comes from Capnocytophaga sp. G1920, assembly GCF_051417515.1. NCBI lineage: Bacteria > Pseudomonadati > Bacteroidota > Flavobacteriia > Flavobacteriales > Flavobacteriaceae > Capnocytophaga > Capnocytophaga sp. G1920. The sequence continues at coordinate 1,214 of NZ_JBPRKH010000032.1, read as the reverse complement.
CTTGAATCGTGTGTTTGGGAAACACCAAAATGAGGACGGTTTGAAACTCAATTACAAAGTGTATCTGGTAACCGATATCAATGCGTTTGCTTGTGCTGATGGGAGTGTGCGTGTGTTTTCATCGTTGATGGATTTGATGACTGACGATGAATTATTGGCAGTTATTGGTCACGAAATAGGTCACGTGAAGAATGAGGACACAAAAGATGCTATCAAATCTGCTTATATGCGTGCTGCTGCACAAGATGCTGCAAGCTCGGCTTCGGGGGTTGTAAGAAAACTAAGCGACACTGAATTGGGTGAGATGGCTAATGCTATCCTTGATGCTAAACACAGCAAAAAACAAGAATCACAAGCCGATGAATATTCTTACAATTTTATGAAGAAACACGGTTATAATGTGGTGGCTGTTTATACAGCATTTAAGAAATTGGCTTTGCTTTCAGGTGGAGCAACCCAAAGTAAATTCCAAAAGATGATGAGTTCACACCCTGATAGCGAGAAACGTGCTGAAGCGGCTAAAAAAAGAGCTATCAAAGATGGGCTTTGGAAAGACCCAGGAGAAGTTACCTTGCCTAAAACGCCTATCAAATAAACTGTTTTATCAGTAGAAAGTACGATAAAATAAGAATACCTCCAAAAAGTGAATAGCTTTTTGGAGGTTTTTTTATAAAAGATTAATGATTAGTGGTTAATGGTTAATTTGGGAGAAGACTATAGAAAAGACGGTGCGAGTCGCACGGGCAGATAAACAAAAGACGAACAAAGAACGAACAAAGAACGAACAAAGAACGAACAAAAGACGAACAAAAGACGAACAAAGAACGAACAAAGAACGAACAAAGAACGAACAAAGAACGAACAAAGAACGAACAAAGAACGAACAAAGAACGAACAAAGAACGAACAAAAGACGAACAAAAGACGAACAAAAGACGAACAATGAACGAAGAAAAGACGGTGCGAGCCGCACGGGCAGATAAACAAAAGACGAACAAAGAACGAAGAAAACCTCCCCCTAACCCCCTCCAAAGGCAGGGCTGTTACAAAGTTTTGTAAGTTATTTTAAATTACTATTTTTGCATTCCAATAAAATGTAAAAGTCTATGACACTGATAGAAATGTTATCTAGTATAGAGGATACTAGAAAAAGACGCGGTATCCGCCATAAAATGCCTAACTTCCTGATTATGTGCCTAACAGCAATAATGTCAG
>NZ_JBPRKH010000031.1:0-21754 GCF_051417515.1 Capnocytophaga sp. G1920 | reverse complement strand
CAGGGCTGTTACATAGAGTTACAAATGTTTGATTTATAATATATTAAATTCATAAGTTCTTTGAAATTAATGATACTCCATTCCATAGCTGACTTGATAGAGTCTTTTCCATTAAGACGAAATAGGTTAATTGATATATTTCTCATTATTGAAAGATTCTCAGGAGCATTACCTGATTTAGTCTTACTCTTGTCCTCTTTCATTTGTACATCTTTCACCCAGTGCAAACGATTTTCTATACCCCAATGAGAACGTATGTGATTAGCAAAGAAATCAGCCTTATTCTTAGCTACACTGCTAATATGGTAAACTATCTCTATTGTCTGACCTTTCTTTGTTTTGACATAACGTGTTGTTTCTATAATTCGCTTTATACCAAACCATTCAGGAGAAATACCCTCTAAATTTTTATAAACTTTGGTAATACGCAATTCATCACGACCTCTTAGCAAAGAACACTCTTGGTAAGTGTGCATTAAATACTTTTTTGTAGCAACATTTGCTTTTATTTGCTCAAAAAGCTTTTTTTGATTACCTTTTACTTGTACTATGTAGTCATTTTTTGACTTTATAATAGTTTCAAGAGTTTTTTTGACAATGTAAGGCATCTAAAGTGATTATTTCACCTTGAATGTCTAAGGCTTGTAAGAGTCTTTGAACGGTATAAATTTCAGATTCTTTTTTGTTCTCTAATTTATCACAAGCTAATACAATGCCTCTTTGTGAAGCAAAAACACTTATCAATGAAACAAAATTCTGATAGTTATTTTGAGTGTCTTTAATAGTTCCTGCAATAGCCTTTCCATCAACAGCAAGTGTTTCACCTTGACACATTGGTAAAAATTGGGCAGTCCACTGATTGAATTTTTGGGCAAAATCATCAAAATCAATTTCCATAAATATCCTTCTAATAGAGCCATATGTAGGTACTTTACAGAAAGTTAGATACTTTTTAAACTCCCATTGGTTTTCTTTGAGGAAACGGCCTATTTCTCGATAACCAGTATAACCTGACATTATTGCTGTTAGGCACATAATCAGGAAGTTAGGCATTTTATGGCGGATACCGCGTCTTTTTCTAGTATCCTCTATACTAGATAACATTTCTATCAGTGTCATAGACTTTTACATTTTATTGGAATGCAAAAATAGTAATTTAAAATAACTTACAAAACTTTGTAACAGCCCTGCTCTTTGAGGGGGTAGGGGGAGGTTACCTTTGTCTTTTCACTATCCGCCTGTCGTGCTACGACTGCCTGTGTGGCTCGCACCGTCTTTTGTTCGTCATTCCTTCGTCCCACTTTTCCGTTACTACACTCCCTCTCCTTGGGAGAGGGTTGGGGAGAGGATATTTTGTTCATCTGTCTGTCGTGCTACGACTGCCCGTGCGGCTCGCACCTGCCTGTGTGGCTCACACCTTTAACTCTTCATTTTTCACTAAATTGCTTCCCCATACTTATCAAAATACTTCACAGAGATTTTTTTCCCGTCAAAGCTAATATTTTCAAGCTCTCTCGCTATCTCACTGCCTTTGCCTACAATGATGATTCTGAAGTTTTCTAATAGAAAATAACTATTAGCAACTCGCTGTACGTCTTCTTTGGTTACTGCATTGATGTTCGCAATATAGTTCTTGTAAAAATCTTCGGGTAAGTTACACACTTTTATATTGATAGCGTAATTGGCAATCGTCTGCGGACGCTCGGTAGCCAGTACAAACTGACCCAAGTATTGTGCTTTGGCTTGTGCCAACTTTTCTTCACTCACTACACTAGTTTGTATGCGCTTCACTTCTTTGAGTATCTCAACAATGGCAGGAGCTGTTACGGCATTCCCTACTTTGGTCTTGATGCTGAAATTGCCTTTTGTCCATTTATCTGTTTTGAAAGTAGAAAAAGCACCATAAGTATAGCCGTGTTCTTCCCGCAAATTCATATTGATATAACTACCAAAATCTCCACCTAAAATACTGTTGGCTACCAATAGAGGGAAGTAATCAGGGTGCGACATTTTTAGGTCGATGAGGTTCGTAACCCTTATTTCCGATTGTACCGCACTGGGTAAGTCTATAAAGTTAATTTGTGTTTCACTTACATTCTCAGGGATATATAAGGCAGGAGCTTCTTCTGAAAAAGGTTGCCAATCAGCAAAATATTCGTTTACCAAAGTAATTACCTCTTCGGGGTTTACATCACCTGTAACAACCAAATAGGCGTTGTTAGGTACAAAACGTTTGCGGTAATAGTTAGTTACATCGTCTAAGGTGAGGGCAGCGATGTGAGCTTCGGTTATGTATTCGCCGTAAGGGTGAGCCGTGCTGTACCGTAAGGTTTGTTGTACGCGCTTCATAATCACTTCGGCATTACTCTCATTGGCACGAATACTTTGGATAATGCGCGCTTTTTCTTTTTCCATATCTTCTCCCGTGAAGTTAGGGTGCAGGGCAGCATCGGCAATGAGAGCCAACACACGCGGGAAATACTTAGAGAGTACTTGGGCATAAACGCCATTAGAAGCGATAGAGAGAGTCGCTGCGAGATAGTCTATTTCCTCATTAAAATCGTCTTTACTGATAGAGGTAGAGCCATTGCCCGCCATTAGCGAAATAAGGTCAGAAATTCCTTTCTTTTCTTTTTCTAATTCCGGACATTCGTCTAACGAAAGGCGAATTCCCACTTGAGGAAGTTTATGGTTCTCCACGATAAGGAGAGTGAGTCCGTTCGGGAGGGTATGAGTAACAGGTGTCCCTAAATTAATGATAGGAGCAGCTCCTGGGGTGGGTTGTATAGAGCGGTCTATATGTGTCATTTTTGTTTACTTATAGATTTGAAGGTAAATAATTGAGGTCTAAACGTTGACTTTTGTCCAAATACTTGCGTGCTGCCTCTCTGATATCCTCTCGGGTAATAGCGCGGTAGTGGTCTATAGCCTTGTTAATAAGGTTAGTGTCTTTGTAGAAAGTATAGTTGTCTGCCAAAGAGAGGGCAATTCCTTCCATATGGCTATTTTGAGACACAAAGTTAGCCTCTATCTGGTTTTGTAACTTTTCATATTCTCGCTCACTGATGAGTTCGGTTTGTAGTCTTGTAATTTCTTCGTCCATTTCTTGTGCCAAAGTTTCCAAACTCACACCGTCCATAGGGAGTGCTCCCATTATATAAACGCCATAATCTTCTTGAGCGTCCGAAAAAGCCAATACCTGCAAAGCTGTTTGATGCTCGTCTATCATCTTTTTGTAGAGGCGAGCGCTCTTTCCGTCAGTGAGAATGTTAGAAAGCAAGTCGATAGTAAACGAATCTTTGTCCGTCATTGCAGGAGTCCGATAGGCGTATAGTTTTAGTGGGATTTGTATATTAGGATCGTATTCGGTTACCTCAATAGTTTTAGTGATAGGAGCTTCTTCTATTTTGTTGCGTTGTATAGCATCACCCGTATTAGGAATGGTCGCAAAGTATTGTTCTATCCATTCTTTGGTCGGTACTGTATCGAAATCGCCTGCCACCACCAGTACAGCGTTGTTAGGGTTGTAGAACTTCTTCTTAAATGCGATAAACTCCTCTAAGCTCGCAGCGTCTAAATGTTCCACTTTTCCAATTACTGTTCCCGAATAAGGGTGTTTTTTAAAAAGGTACGGATTGATAGCCGAGCGGTACATTATTCTGCCGTAAGGTGTATTGTCTATACGTTGGTTTTTCTCTTCTTTTACCACTGAATTTTGAGACCTTACTCCAATCTCATTAATAACAGGGTGCAACATACGTTCGGATTCCATCCACAAGCCTAATTGCAAATTGTTAGACGGGAAGACTTCATAATAATAAGTTTTGTCCTGCGTAGTAAAAGCATTGTTATGTCCACCATTTGCCGATACAATATCAAACCATTTGCCACGTGCTATATGCTGAGTGCCTTCAAAAAGGAGATGCTCAAAGAAGTGGGCGAAGCCAGTGCGGGTAGGGTCTTCGTCTTTGGCGCCTACGTGATACATTACTCCTATGGTAACCACAGGAGCTGAGTTATCTCGGTGAAGAATCACGTGTAGTCCATTAGAGAGGTCGTATTCTTCAAAAATGAGAGATTGAGCCATAGTTAATTAGTCGATTTGTCAATGAGATAATTAGCAAAAAAACTTTGCTAAAGTCTGTATGGCTTTAGCAAAGTTGTTCAATATGAAAAAAGTATTTGTTATAAATTCGCGTTGATAAGTTCTTTTACCTTAGCATCTGATGGTTTAGGTGCACTAATGCTAATGATTTTACCATTCTTTACTAACATAAAACGAGGGATACCGCTTAGGTCGTAGTTATCTATGAAATCGCGGTTCATACTTAGGTTAGTATATAGTTGGATACCACTTAGCTTCTCACGTTGTACGGCAGCTTTCCAAGCCTCTTTGTCTTGGTCTACTGAAATACTTACAAAAGTAACGGGTTTGCCTTTGTATGCTTCTTGCAAAGCTTTCATACTTGGTATTTCTTTTATACAAGGTTTACACCAAGTTGCCCAAACGTCGATGTAAAGTAATTTGTCTTTAAGACTTTCATAAGATACTGGTTTGCCATTCAAATCTTCAGCTGTAAAAGGAGGAAAATCTGTACCAGGTTTTAGCCTTTCAAGTACCGCTATACGTCTGTCTAACTCTTTTAAGGCAGCAGTGTCTTTCACGTTTTCTTTGATACTTTTGATGAGTTCAGCATTTTCTTCAGGAGTGTTAGCTACTGAAACTCCACTGATAAAATAACGAGTAAGGTCCGCTTTAATGTTTTGCGATTTCAGAGTTTTTACGTGAGCGATGAGTTTACTCCAAGGGTCTTCGCCGTTTTCGTTATCTTGAAACTTATCGAATAGTTTATTAGTAACTAATTCTTTGTAAGCTCTGTAGGTATTATAATCTTCAGCGATATCATAATCTATCTTAGCGAGCTCATCAGCAAACTCTTTAGGAAGTGCTACCTCTTCTTGAGTGAGTTTTTGGTGCGCATTTTTGTAAATAGATTTTAGGTAAAGCATTTCGTAGTTAATAGCCTTTTCCTCTTTTTTGACAAAGTCTTTAGAAAGTTTCTTAGTGTTTTTCAAAAGGTCAGTATACTTTTTGCTATACTCATTTACAGCTGTTTTAAATTCTGCAGGTGCTTTAACTAAAAGTTGTTGCATACCACCACTTTTCTGAATTTCCATTGTAAGGTCAGCTTTCTTGTGCAAATAAGCATTTGCAAGCGTATCTTTGCCCGAGAACTTTATTTCTAAAGGCATCTTAGTGAGGTCGATATTAACCCCAAGTTCGTCACCTTGCTCTAAATACAACGGAATTTCTATTCCCTGAGGATTGAAAATAGTATAGTAATTAGAAGGTACGCGAAGCGTGTCTTGAAAAGTACCATCGGGTTTGATATGCAATGGCTGGTCTACTTCACCACCTATTATCTTCAGCTCCAAAGGAATCCCGTTAGTGCCTTCTACTTTTCCTGAAAGCACTATATAATCAGCTCGTTTACTACAAGCTACAAAGCCTATTACGGCTAACGACAAAATAAATAGTTTTTTCATCATCATTTGTAAAATATAATTAGGTGGCAAAGATAAGAATATTTTTTAGTAAACAAGCACTTTCTTTCTATTTTTTTTCTATTGTAATTTATGCAAAATAAATCTTTCTAACTAAAAACTAAGAATATGGCAACCTCATTTATATAAAATTACTATTCTTTAAAATATTGAATATTAAACTTATATATACTTTTTGTGTAACAATCGTCCAAGGTTCGTATAAGTTAAGGGTAGGGTAGAGGTAAGCATAAATTTTTTCTTTCTTACAACTGTTTCAATTTTTTAACGTACATTTGCGCCGTTTTTCAAACAATACAAATATGCAAATAGAAGTATTAAAATCTAAAATTCACCGCGTTAAGGTTACAGGTGCCGATTTAGATTATATCGGAAGCATTACCATTGACGAAGATTTGTTGGAAGCAGCTCAAATGATTGAGGGAGAAAAGGTGTCGATTGTAGATGTTAATAATGGCGAACGCTTCGAAACTTATATTATTAAAGGAAAAAGAAAATCAGGTGCTATTGTACTGAATGGTCCTGCTGCTCGTAAAGTACAAAAAGGTGATATCATCATCATCATATCGTACGCTTTAATGGATTTTGAAGAAGCTAAAACGTTTAAGCCTTCTATTATCTTCCCTGATGAAACAACTAACCTAATCGAATGAAAAAGTTCTTAAAGATAGCCCTCCCGATATTTGTAGGCGTTTTCTTGTGTTGGTATGCTTATCGCCAATTTAATGAAGAGCAATTTGTCCAAATAAAACACACATTTCTAAACGCCGATTACTTCTATATCATTTTGGCTGTTTTTTTAGGATTTTTAAGCGATCTTTCTCGGGCTATACGTTGGCATTTGTTGCTAAAACCTTTGGGTTATCGCACTGCTTTTTTACATAGAGCAATGGCTGTGTTCATTGGTTATTTGGTGAATGTAACCATACCGCGTTCAGGCGAGGTCTCTCGTGCCTTAGTAGTAAGCAATTACGACGGAGTCCCTTTCGAGAAATCATTAGGCACTATCATCTCCGAACGAATTATCGACCTGCTTTTACTTTTCCTATTCACTATGCTCGCTTTCATTCTCCAATTCGAGGTTATAAGCAACTTTCTTCTCTCCAAAATCCCTTTTCAAAAACTAATGTGGTTGATGGGTATAGGAGGTTTTTCGTTTATTGTTTTTTTGTATTTCATTTACACTTCCGATAAACCTTTTTTTATCAAGGTAAAAGTCTTTTTAAACGGAATAAAGGAAGGAATCCTATCAGTCGTAAAAATAAAACATAGAACACTATTTCTTTTTCATACTCTTTTTATTTGGGCAATGTACTTTTTGATGTTCTATATTCCATTTTTTGCCCTACCCGAAACCGCACATATCAGTTTGCCCAATGTGCTTACAGCCTTTGTAGTGGGTAGTTTTGCAATGACCTTCACCAATGCAGGCTTTGGTTCTTATCCCTTTTTTATTGCCGAAGTACTATTTTTGTTTGGAGTAGCTACTCCTGTGGGTACAGCCTTTGGTTGGATTGTATGGACATCACAATTTGCTATGACGCTCTTATTGGGTAGCTTTTCATTCTTCTTTCTTCCCTTGTTGAAGAAGCATAATCCGTAGATTTTTTTCTTATTAAGGTAAAAAAACAAGGTTATCAAAACAGCTTTTGATAACCTTGTTTATATTTTATGCTTGTACTTAATTTTCTAAATACAAATCAATAAGTCCTTCTGGAGTTTTTACAATAATTTTCTTGTGGGCTCTATCTATCTTCTCAATAAACTCATCAGCCATAGGAATAAGTATCTCATTTCCGTTCTCATTCTCAATTTCAAATAACGCTTGAGAAGTACTGTCGTTTATTCCAACTATTTTCCCTACTACTCCGTAGTGCACATCTTCCACCTGAAACCCTATCACTTCGTGGTAATAAAACTTATTCCCCGATAGTTTAGGCAATACCGCAAGAGGTAAATATACTTTGTGTTTCAATAGAGCTTCTGCATCAGCCTCAGTTTCTATCTCTTCAAACTTCACGCGCAATAAATCCGACTTGTGTAAAGTGCTCTTTTCAATAAAAAAAGGAACCAGATTATTGCCTAAGGCAATAAATACTGATTCCATTTCTTCATACATTTCAGGGTCGTCGGAATCTAACTTAATTAGCACCTCGCCCTTAAAACTAAACTTTGACACAATTGTTCCTATATAAAAACAATCTTTTAAAGTCATAGGGTTATGCCTCAGTTTCGTTATTTTCTTCAGCAGGAGCTTCAGCTTCGGTAGCTTCCGTAGCTTCCGTAGCTTCTGTAACCTCTTCGGTTGCTTTAGCTGTTGCTTCGGTAGCTTTAGCTACAGCAGCGTTCTTGCGTTTCTCATTAGCTTCTTTTTCAGCGTTCAAAGCCTTTGCTTTTGCTTCTGCTTTCTCTTTAGCTAATTTTTGCTCTTTTGTAGATACTTTGTTAGCTTTCTCTTCTACCCAAGCATTGAACTTAGCCTCTGCTTGTTCTTCGGTCAAAGCTCCTTTGGCAACTCCACCAAGCAAGTGGTATTTAAGCAATACCCCTTTGTAAGAAAGAATACGACGTGCTGTGTCACTAGGTTGTGCTCCGTTTTTCAACCATTTTACAGCTGCATCTACATCTATTTCAATCTGAGCAGGATTGCTAACAGGATTGTAAGTTCCTAACTTTTCAAGGAATTTACCATCTCTTTTTGCACGTGAATTAGCAGCTACAATCCAATAGAAAGGCTTGCCTTTTTTTCCGTGACGTTGTAATCTAATTTTTACTGGCATAAAAAATTTAATTAGTGAGGTTCACGACCTCGTTATTAATTCGGGCGCAAAAGTAATAAAATTTTTCATATTCACAACGTTCTTACATAAAAAAGTTTTACTTTTGCATTCTGAATTCGTAATAGCAGCACTCTATTACCTTTGAACAAACTATGAAAATATCATTTAAAAACGACTATTCCGAAGGGGCTCACCCTTCTATTTTAAACCGAATGTTAGAAAGCAACCTCGAACAACAACAAGGATATGGTTGCGATACTTATACTAATAAAGCAAAAGCTCTTATTGCCGAAAAACTAAATAATCCTCAAAGTAAAATATATTTCGTAAGCGGAGGTACACAAGCCAATCTCTTAGCATTAGGAGCAATGTTACGTCCTTATGAAAGCGTTATTACCTGCGAAACCTCTCATATTTGCGATAGCGAAACAGGTGCTATCGAAGCTACCGGACATAAAATACACATAACTCCTGCAATAGATGGCAAAATACAACTTGATGATATTCGTGAAGTAGCTACTTGTTACACCAATTTTCCTCATCAAGTAGTGCCCCGATTAGTATACATTTCCAATGCCACCGAATTAGGCTCTATCTATACGCTTCAAGAATTAAAAGATTTGTACCACCTGTGTCAAGAACTGAACCTCTTACTCTATATCGATGGAGCGCGTTTAGCTCACGCTCTCAATGCTTCTGGCAATGATATTACTTGGGAAGATTTAGCTCGTTATACCGATGCTTTCTATATAGGAGCTACTAAAAATGGAGCAATAATGGGAGAAGCAATTGTTTTAAACAATCCTGAACTTCAATTAGGCTTTGAGTACCATATAAAACAAAAAGGGGCTTTACTTGCCAAAGGAAGGTTTCTAGGCATACAGTTCTTGGAGCTTTTCCAAAATAATTTATTTAATGAATTAGCCCTTCACGCAAATGATCAAGCTAAACGTATTCAAGACGCTTTTATAGAAAAAGGAGTACACTTCTTGTCGCATACTCCTACTAATCAGGTGTTCCCTATTCTCACTAATGAGCAAGTAGCTCTTCTCCAAAAGCAATTTGATTTTTATATATGGAAGAAAGTCGATGAAACCCATACTGCCATACGTCTTATCACTTCTTGGGCTACTAAACCAGAAAATGTGGATACTCTCATTTACGTTATTAAAAAACTATAGCTTTTTATAAGCGATAGGATTTTACTGCCTCTACAAAAGCAATAGCGTTTTCTACGGGCACATTAGGTAAGATACCGTGCCCTAAGTTAGCAATATAATGGTCTTTTCCAAAAGCATCTATCATCTCTTTCACCTTCTGTTTAATTTCGGCAGGAGGTGCTAAAAGTCGTGAGGGGTCGAAGTTACCTTGTAAAACTTTTTTACCTCTTGTAAGTTCGCGCGCTATTTCAGGGGCGCACGTCCAGTCTACGCCCAAAGCAGCTACGTTAGAAGTTGCCATTTCAGGTAAAGCATACCAACAGCCTTTCGCGAAGACAATCACTTTGGTAAAAGGAGCAAGAGCTTCTACTATTTGGTTGAGGTATTGCCACGAGAATGTGCGATAGTCGTCAGGAGCTAACACTCCTCCCCAGCTATCAAAAAGCTGTACGGCATCTACCCCTGCTTTTACTTTTTCTTTTAGGTAAAGAATCGTTGTGTCAGTAATCTTTTGCAATAAGGTGTGTGCTACCGAAGGTTGCGTAAAGCAAAGCTCCTTAGCCGTCGAAAAATCACGTGAACCTGAGCCTTCCACCGCATAACAGAAAATCGTCCAAGGCGAACCCGCAAAGCCAATTAAGGGCACACGATTGTTCAGCATTTGCTTAGTGAGCTTTACCGCCTCCATTACGTAGCCCAAACGCTCTTCAATATTAGGCACCATCACTTGTTCCACATCTTTAGCCGTACGGATAGGCTTTGGCAACCACGGTCCCACGCCTTTTTTCATCTCTACTTCTATATTCATAGCCTGAGGCACTACCAATATGTCCGAAAACAATATCGCAGCATCTACCCCTACTATATCTACCGGTTGTACGGTGATTTCCGCAGCCAGCTCCGGTGTCTGACAGCGCGTAAAGAAGTCGTATTTATCGCGTAAAGCTCTAAATTCGGGCAAATAGCGTCCTGCTTGACGCATCATCCACACAGGCGGTCGTTCAGTAACCTCACCGCTGAGTACTCTCAAGAATAAGTCGTTTTGTATCATATTTTAATTTACATAAAGAAGACTGCCCAAGAACAAAGTTCATTGGACAGTCGTTATAAAAGGAATAATAACTTTTAAATGCTTTTGATAATAGTAACAAAATCATCAGCTTTAAGGGCAGCCCCACCTATGAGTCCGCCATCTACATCTTCTTTTGCAAAGATTTCTTTTGCATTATCCGGTTTTACACTACCTCCATACAAGATAGATACTTTATCAGCAACCTCTTTGCCGTATTTGTCAGCAATAGTTTTACGAATAAAGTGGTGAATTTCTTGTGCTTGGTCAGGAGTAGCGGTTTCGCCTGTACCAATAGCCCATACAGGTTCGTAAGCCAATACAATATGTTGCCAAGCCTCAGCAGGCAAGTGAAACAAACCGTTTTTGATTTGGCTACCTACCACATCAAAGTGCTTATTAGCTTTGCGGTCAGCTAACTCTTCACCAATACAGAACACTACACGCATATTGTGTTTAAGGGCTGTGTTCACTTTTTTAGCTAAACTCTCATCAGTTTCGTTAAAGTAAGCACGGCGCTCAGAGTGTCCTAAAATAGTAGTTTTTACCCCAATACTGCCTAACATTTCAGCCGAAATCTCTCCCGTGTAAGCACCGTTTTCAGCAAAGTGCATATTTTGCGCAATTACTTCGATGTGGCTACCTTTTACTGCTTCTACAGCTGGAATAAGGTTTACAAAGGTAGGGGCAATCATTACCTCAGCATTTGTTTGAGGTACTTTTTTCAATAGGTCGGAAATAAGTGCTAACGACTTGTTAAGGTCGTTGTTCATTTTCCAGTTCCCTGCTACAATTTTTTTTCTCATATAATGAACTTTTTATTTTCTAACTTCTCGGCAAAGATATAAATAATTTACCAATTAGCAAAATTACTGATGAACACTACTAACGAATTACCTAATTAGCTAATTTATATTGTTTCTAATAGAATATTGCCATATCTTTGCCTCGTCTTTTAAAAGCGATTGCTTTTCAAGCACAAAGTTTGAACCATAAAGATTATTTAATTTAGAATTATTTTTGTCGGTAAGCGATGGGAATCTGCTTACCGGCTTTTTTATACGTTAAAACGGAAGTGCATAATATCGCCGTCTTTCACGATATATTCTTTACCTTCCACCCGCATTTTACCAGCTTCTTTTACTTTAGCCTCACTGCCATAAGTAATAAAATCATTATAAGCGATTACCTCGGCACGAATAAATCCTTTCTCAAAATCGGTGTGAATTACCCCTGCGGCTTGAGGGGCAGTGTCTCCTTGATGAATCGTCCACGCACGCACTTCTTTTACCCCTGCGGTGAAATAAGTTTGTAGGTTCAGTAGGTGATAGGCTGCACGAATGAGTTTAGAGGCTCCAGGTTCTTCTAAACCTATATCCTCCAAGAACATTTGGCGTTCTTCGTAACTTTCCAATTCGGTGATGTCAGCTTCAGTGGCTACTGCCAATACAATCACTTCGGCATCTTCACCTTTTACGGCATCTTTCACTTGTTCCACATAAGCGTTTCCGTTTTTAGCCGATTTTTCATCTACATTGCACACATATAGCACAGGTTTGGTAGTGAGCAGTTGGAAACTGTCCAGCAATTCTTTTTCTTCATCGCTTATTTGCACGGCACGAGCCGAAACACCCGTGAGCAAAGCCTCCTTTACACGGTTGAGCAAGTCCATTTCTTTCGCCGCTTTCTTATCGCCTGCTTTCGCTGCACGCGTTACTTTCTCCAAGCGTTTTTCAACCGTTTCAAGGTCTTTTAACTGCAATTCTATATCAATAGTTTCTTTATCGCGTATAGGGTCTACACTTCCATCAACGTGAACAATGTTGTCATTCTCAAAACAACGCAATACGTGAATAATCGCATTACACTCACGTATATTTCCCAAAAATTGGTTACCCAAACCTTCGCCTTTACTGGCGCCTTTCACCAGTCCAGCTATGTCTACAATCTCTACCGTTGCAGGCATTACACGCTCAGGTTTTACAAGGCTTTCGAGTTTCTCTAAACGGGGGTCAGGTACGTTTACAACACCCAAGTTGGGTTCTATAGTACAAAAAGGGAAGTTAGCACTCTGTGCTTTAGCATTTGATAAACAATTAAATAAAGTAGACTTCCCCACATTGGGCAGTCCTACAATTCCTGCTTTCATATATATTTATTGTATAATTTTAGGGTGCAAAAGTACGGTAAATAACAATAATGACAAATATTCTAATAATACTATTTTATCAATAAGGTAATTTCTTAATACTTCTCCTGTATTCCATCACCATCTCATCAATAACCTCTTTTACGCTTTGCACCTGGGTAATGAGACTCGCTACTTGTCCTATTTCCAACTCGCCTTGTTCTACGTCTCCTTCAAACATTCCTTGTTTGGTACGGCGATTACCTACTAAGGCTTTAAGGTTTTCGACAGTAGCTTGCTGAGTGTTGTAGAGCTCTTTTACCTCCTTATAGAAGCCGTTTTTAAGCAAACGTACAGGAGCTAATTCCTTTAACGTAAGTTCTGTATCACCTTCTTGGGCTGCTACTACTCTTTCTTTAAAATTAGGGTGTACAGAAGCTTCGGTAGTAGCTACGAACCTACTGCCTATCTGTACCCCTTCGGCACCTAAGGCAAGAGCAGCAAGCATTCCGCTACCTGTAGCAATTCCCCCTGCGGCAATGAGTGGAATATCTAACACTTTGCGTACAGCAGGAATGAGTACCATTGTGCTAGTCTCTTCACGTCCGTTGTGACCGCCCGCTTCAAAGCCCTCAGCTACCACAGCATCTACACCGGCAACTTGGGCTTTAAGGGCAAACTTACTACTGCTTACTACGTGAGCTACTTTTATGCCTTCTTTTTGCAATAAAGACGTATAGGTAGCAGGATTTCCTGCCGAAGTAAATACAATCTTTACCCCTTCGCGTAAAATTACTTCAATAGCTTTGTCCATTTCGGGGTACATAATAGGAATATTTACCCCAAAAGGTTTATCAGTAGCTGCTTTACACTTACGTATGTGTTCTGCAAGAGTTTCGGGGTGCATAGAGCCTGCGCCCAATAGTCCCAAACCGCCTGCATTGCTCACTGCTGAAGCCAATCGCCAACCGCTTGCCCATATCATTCCTCCCTGAATAATAGGGTATTGAATATTAAAAAGTTCTGTAATACGTGTTTTCATTGTCTACAATTTAAGGTTTTTATTCTCATCGAACTCCCAAAAAGGATTATAAGCGACTTCAAACACATAACCGTCTAAATCTTTAAAGTAACCGCTATAGCCACCCCAAAATACTTTTTGAGCAGGTTTCAATATGGTAGCCCCTAGTTTGCTAACTTTGGCTAATACAGCGTCTACTTCCGCTTCTGAGGTAGCATTGTAGCTGATAGTTATTCCTGCAAACGAACTCGGCTCATAAGGCAAAGTAGTATCTTCTGAAAGTTCTTCTAAGGGGTAAAGCCCCAATACGATGCCTCCCAAAGGGAAAAGAGCATAGTCGTCCATACTTTTATCTGATTTTTGCCAACCTAAGCCTTCGTAGAAGCTAAGGGCTTTCTGAAAATCGCGAACGCCCAAAGTAATCAAAGTAAATTTTTGTCTCATACTATTGATTTGTTAAAAGTTCTTTCTCTTTTTTAGGTACTTTGGCGAGTACTTCTTCGTAAGAATGTTGTACCATTTCTTCAATAAGAGTGGGAGGAAGGCTCTCTACTAAAACTGTATTCCAAAGTTTTTTGTTTAAGTGATAGCCTGCTATAATCTTTTCAGGGTATTGCTCGCGAAGCTCCAAAGCGCGCTCAGGGTTGCATTTGAGACTTGCCCTCAAAGGGACGCTTTCTAAATTCGTAAGCACAAATATCCTTCCACAAATGCGAAAAGCCAATATGTCCTCGCCAAAAGGCATATCTTCAGTGGTATGTGGTAAGGACAAACAAAAGTCTCTAAAAGTTTCTAAGTTCATTGTTTTAGGTAAGAGGTAAGATAAAAGGGTTGCCTATTATTCAAGACAACCCTTTATTTTATACATTCATTTGTTAATTTACAAAAATACTAATTAATTAAGCTTTTGAGGTAAGTGATTTGAAGAATACAAATCCAAAACCTAAGGTAAGCATACAGTGGAATGGGAACATACCAAAGTCGTTAAGACGAACGGCACTGTACAATCCAAAGAGGAAATACAACATTAGTAAGAATTCTACTATCATATTAGGCGATAGTTTGGTATTGATGTATTTGTTGTTTTTCCAGCTATCGGAGAGTGCGTTAATGTTGAATTTAGGAGTACGCACAAACTCACTGCGTTTGCCTGTGTGTCCTTCGAGTACTGCAACAGTGTTATGGAAAGAGAAACCTAAGGCTACTGAGAAGAACGTTACAAACAGTTTGATGTAGTTTAAAAAGTCGTCGAAGGTCTTTCCTTGCAGGTTCTTATAAGTAAACCAATAGCAAATAAACAAGATAACAGTACTAATGATAAAGAAACTAGTAATGTGGAATATCCACGCTAAATGTCCGTATTGGTTTTTGATGTACAACATAGGGATACTAAGGACTGATACCACAAATACCCATAAGAACATAGAGCTATTGAGGAGGTGCATTACCCCGTGAAATTTGGTTTTCCAACCTATGTTTTTAGCTGCTAATACACGGCTTACTGTTTTACGGAAGTTCTCAGCTCCTCCTTTGTTCCAACGGAACTGTTGAGAGCGTGCTGCTGAAATAACTACTGGAAGCTCGGCAGGTGTTTCTACATCTTCCAAATATTTGAATTTCCAATTCTTTAATTGAGCACGATAGCTAAGGTCGAGGTCTTCGGTAAGGGTGTCGCCTTCCCAGTTACCCGCATCGTAAATGCACGCTTTACGCCAAATACCTGCTGTACCGTTGAAGTTAATGAAATATCCTTTAGAATTACGCCCTACTTGTTCAAGAGTGAAATGGACATCAAGAGCGAGAGCTTGTATTTTAGTAAGGATAGAATAATTGCGGTTGATGTGCCCCCAGCGAGTTTGTACTACGCCTATTTCAGGGTCTTTGAAGTATACTACTGTACGTTTGAGCCAATCGGGTTGAGGCATAAAGTCGGCATCAAAGATGGCAACAAAATCACCTTTGGCAATAGCTAAGCCTTCTTTAAGAGCACCAGCCTTAAAGCCTTCGCGATTGGTACGACGAATGTGCTTAATATCCAAGCCTGTAGCTTGTAGTTCTTTAATGATTTCAGCCGTTTCAGCTACTGATTCGTCGGTAGAGTCATCGAGCACTTGAATTTCGAGTTTGGTACGAGGGTACTCCAATTTTGCGATATTTTCGAGCAAACGACGTACTACATACTTCTCGTTGTAAAGTGGTAGCTGGATGGTTACGTACGGAATCTCCTTAGGGTCAAGCAAGTTGAACTTAGGAGCCTCGTCGTTTTGTTTGCGATGTTTGAGATAGTTTAGTAGTAAACTAAGCATTGAGAGGCTATATAAGAAAATGCCTACTAATGCTGCACAATAGATAATAATAATCGCGTAATTGATAATTGTTGCCATAAATTATTGTTTTATGTTCTTTCTTTTAGATTTTGCAAATGTACGTGTTTTTTTGAAAACACCAAGCAAAAAAGAATTTATTTTTTAGGAAATCTCTCTTTTTTATAAACTAATAAACTGTATATCAATAATTAGCTTTGAAGTTGTTTTATGACTGTACGCACTGATATAAAACCAATTTCTTCTTCTCGAATATCTTTAAGAGCTATCCACCGGAGTTCTTTTATTTCATCGGGGGCTACAATATGTACCTCTTCGGCTTTGAGCTCGCATTCAAAAAAGATATCCATAGTGCGGTAGGGTACATTTTTGTACAGATAATTATTGGGGTAGGTGGTGATGAAGCGCAGTTGCTCAGGTTTGATGATGAGTCCCATTTCTTCCTTTACTTCGCGACAAGCTGCTTCTTGAGCCGTTTCGTTGGGGTCGATAAAACCGCCTGGGAGGTCGAGTTTTCCTTTGTCGGGGTTCATATTACGGACTGTAAATAGTATTTTATCTTTATGCTTGAACACAACTGCTACCGCAGCGGCAATATTGTGGAAATAGGTAAAACCGCAATCGTGGCAGAAAAAGCGCACGTTATTGGGAAATTCGATGTTTGTAGAAGTACAATTCGGGCAATGTTTAAATATACTTTCCATAGTTTTTGGGTGTTTTTTTAATTAGGTGAGTGTTGAGATAACAGATTTTTAAGGTTAGAAAAATATTCTGTATACCTATCTTGGACAAACCTTATACGAATCTTGGACGAATCTTGGACGATAGCTATACGTGCGGTATCACTGTGTAAAAGGTATTTTGTAGAAAAATTTTCTACATCTTATAGGGATTCACTTATAAAAATAACTTTTTGTACTTGTTGTCTTTTTTTATTAGGCGACAAATGTACTAAATTTTGTTATCTGAAAAAAATAATTTGTAAAAATAGTTTTTAATTGTTTTTTTAGTTGTACCTTTGCAGAGAAATTAAAAGCGTAATTCTATGGATATATTACTCAAGTCGGCAAAGATTATTGATGAAGAGAGTGCCTATCACGGTGCTGTAAAAGATATTTTAATTTCAGATGGGGTTATTAAGCAGATATCCAATCATATTGCTGTCGAAGGGGTAGATAAGGTACTGGAAAACACTTATATATCACAAGGTTGGACGGATAGCAGTGTTTGCTTTGGCGAACCAGGCTTTGAAGAGCGGGAGACCTTAGAGAATGGAATGCTTACGGCACAGAGAAGTGGTTTTACACACGTGCTCGTCAATCCGCTTACTCACCCGGTAGCCGACAACAAGCAAGCTGTAATGTATATCAAAGAAAAAACGAAGCATTTTGCTACTACCGCTCACCCTATTGGGGCACTAACGGTAGAGAGCAAGGGGGAATTTCTTGCCGAGCTTTACGATATGCAAAATGGAGGGGCTGTGGCTTTTGGCGATTATAAGAAGCCCATACACAATAGCAACCTGCTGAAAATAGCCTTGCAATATACACAGCCTTTCGGTGGTATTGTTATTTCTTTTCCTAACGATGCTAAAATTATGGGTAAAGGTGTGGTGAATGAGCATATAGAAGGCACCCGATTAGGACTAAAAGGTATTCCTGCTTTGGCTGAAGAACTGTGTGTAGCGCGTGATTTGGCTATATTAGAATACGCAGGGGGGAAGTTACATATTCCTACTATATCCACAGCAAAATCGGTAGCGCTTATTGAGGAGGCAAAAAACAAAGGATTGGACGTAACTTGTAGCGTAGCTATCCATAATATTCAGTTTACTGACGAGGTTTTAGAAGGGTTTGATACCAATTACAAGGTGTTGCCCCCTTTGCGCGATACTGAAAATGTAAAGGAACTAAGAGACGCCTTACAAAGAGGAGCGATAGACTTTGTTACCTCTGACCATAATCCGTTGGACATAGAACTCAAATTTAAAGAATTTGACCTTGCCTCGTTTGGGACTATTGGGCTGGAGAATGTGTGGGGTGTGCTGAGTCAGTATACAACTGTTGAAAAAGCGGTAACACTGCTTACCTCGGCGCGGAAACGTTTCGGGATACCTACTGCACCCATAGCTGAAAATACAGAAGCTGATGTTACTATCTTTACTCCCGAAGGAGAGACTGTTTTTACAAAAGAGATGATATTATCAGCTTCAAAGAATAGTGCTTTTATAGGAGCGACGATGAAAGGAAAAGTATTGGGGATTATTGCTCACAGACAAGCAATATTGAACGATGGAGTTTAAGAAATGTCTTACCTTTGTTATAGGGAGCTTGATTTTATTATTTACAAACTGTTACTTTAAAACAAAGAAAAAAACAATGGAAACACATAAAAAACTACCTTTAGAATACGTAATTCGCGAACCACAGGTAAGGACTAAACGTTCGCCTGTAATATTTATGTTGCACGGTTATGGGAGCAATGAGGAAGACCTTTTCTCCTTTGCCGATGAATTACCCAAAGAATACACGATTATATCATTGCGTGCGCCTTATAATTTAACCTCATTTGGTTATGCGTGGTATATGATTAACTTTGATGAAGACCAAGCTTATTGGAGCGATAATGAGCAGGCTATTGAATCGCGTGAATTAATAATGAAATGTATTGATGAGGCTTGTAAAGTATATGATTTGGATACGAGAAACATAAACCTCTTAGGATTCAGTCAGGGGAGTATATTGAGTATGGCTATTGCGATATCTTATCCTAAGAAAATACGCAGAGTAATAGCACTGAGTGGTTACTTAAATGAGGATATCTTGAAAGACGGATATAAGAAAGAGAACCATTCGGCTACGCACTTTTACGTATCGCACGGCACCAGTGACCAAGTAATACCTGTGGAATGGGACAGGAAAACTCCTGAGTTTTTAAAATCGATAGGGGCTAAATGCACTTATGAAGAGTTTCCGATAGGGCACGGTGTATCACCACAAAACTTTTATTCATTCCGTGAATGGCTTAGTAAATATTGATTTATGGACAAAGCAACACTTAAATCAGAATATAATATATTCAAGCAAAAGGCTTATATTATTATCTATGGGACGAATACACGCTTAGGTAAACTATTTGACCTTGTGCTGTTGTCGCTCATTACTATCAGTGTGATAATGGTAATGCTTGAAACCGTAAAGGGTGTTGACTACCATTTGCACGGTTTGTTAGTGTTTATGGAGTGGGTGATAACCGTTTTCTTCTCACTTGAATACATCTTGCGTATTATTACCAATAAAAAGCCTTATAAATATATTTTTAGTATGTATGGCATTATAGACCTCATTGCTATTTTGCCGATGTACATATCGTTCTTCGCTCCTGGTGCAAAGGCAATATTAGTAGTGAGGGCTTTGCGTTTATTGCGTATTTTCCGTATCTTGGATTTAGCGAGTTTTATGAAGCAAGGGGAGGAGCTGAAAATGGCTTTGCGCACTAGCCGAGACAAAATTCTTATCTTCATTTATTTTATATCGGTGATTTGTATACTCTTAGGGTCAGTAATGTATGTAGTGGAAGGACACCAGAACGGGTTTAGCAGTATCCCACGCGGTGTTTACTGGTGTATTGTAACAATGACTACCGTAGGCTATGGAGATATAGCTCCGCAAACTACATTGGGACAGCTGATAGCTTCGTTTGTAATGATATTGGGTTATGGTGTTATTGCGGTACCTACGGGTATTGTTACTGCTGAATATACCCATATGAAAAAGAAACAATCTTTTGAGGAGAACAAAAAGCAACACAAAGAGAATGAGGTTGCTGGAAAATTAGTTTGCAAACAATGTTCTTTTGACAAACATTTGCAGGGGGCTAAATATTGTAGCCAATGTGGTAGTGAGTTAATACTCCAAAAGAGCAATCACGATGAAGCATAAAAAAACACTTTTGAGTGTGGTAGGACCTACTGCTATTGGAAAAACGCGAATGGCTATAGCCTTAGCACAACACTTCGGTACTGAAATCATTTCTTGCGACTCACGACAGTTTTTTAAGGAGCTTTCAATAGGCACAGCTGTTCCTTCGACTGATGAATTGGCTCAGGCAAAGCACCATTTCATTCAGCATAAATCTATTTTTGAGCCTTATTCGGTAGGCGATTTTGAGCGCGATGCTATTAGCTTGCTCAACACACTTTTTAGAACTCACGATGTGGTAGTAATGGTAGGAGGAAGTGGGCTTTATGCTAATGCAGTGCTCAGAGGGTTAGATGATTTTCCTGAAACCGATGAACAGATAAGAAAAGAGCTGAATGCACAGTATAAAACAGAAGGCATTGTTTTTTTGCAACAAAAGCTAAAAACTTTAGATCCTGTGCAATACGAGAAAATAGACACAAATAATCCACAACGAATGATACGCGCCTTAGAAGTGTGTATGGTGGCAGGGAAGCCTTATTCGTCTTTTTTAAACAAAAAAGAAACGGTGAGAGACTTTGAGAGCATACAAGTAGGACTTACGGCAGAGCGAGAGGTACTTTACAATCGCATTGATGAGCGAGTGGAGCAAATGCTTGGAGATGGGTTGCTTATAGAAGCACAAGATATGTTTCGGCACAAGGAACTCAATGCTTTGCAGACAGTAGGCTACAAGGAGTTATTTGCTTTTTTTGAAGGGAAGACCTCGTTTGGCTTTGCGATAGAGGAAATTAAGAAGAACACTCGTCGATTTGCTAAACGACAATTTACGTGGTTTCACAAAGATAGTTCTATACATTGGTTTGATTACAGGACAACGGTGGAGGAAGTTCTTCAGAAAACCACAATGCCAATAATACCGGAGTAATACCACAATGCCAGAAATGCCAATAATACCAAATTAATGACAGTGCGAGGTCGTAGCACGACAGACAGGTGCGAGGTCTTAGCGCGACAGGCAGGTGCGAGCCACACAGGCAGTCGTAGCACGACGGGCAGATAGAGAAAAGACTAGTGAGAAGCCCCCGAACCCCCGAAGGGGGACAAGCCTTAAAGAGAAATTGATAAAGGCTATCGGTCTGAAAGACAAAACTTATTCGAAAATAGAGCGAAACCGAATCAAGCCTAAGAGAAACAAAAGACGAAGCGAGCCACATAGGCAGGTGTAATTAGCAAATTAGCAAATTTGAGAATTAGCAAATGGAGGCGGGAGAATGAAATAATGTAGATATGGAGAGCTTATAGGAAAGACGAACAATGAACGAAGGAAGGACGAACAAAAGACGAACAAAAGACGAACAAAAGACGAACGATGAACGAAGAAAGAACGAAGAATGAACGAAGGGAAGGCGGTGTCATATCCTGAAATAGGTTTACACTAAAAACCATAAAAAGATATGACAAAAGGGAGGAAAGAAACAGTTCGGTACAGTGATTGCTTTAAGTTGAGTATCGTAGAAGAGATTGAGAGAAACGGATTGAGTATTGAAAACTGCCGACGCAAGTACGGCATTGGAGGAAGTACAACGATTCAAAAATGGCTCAAAAAGTATGGCAAAGATCACTTATTAAATAAAATAGTACGCGTGGAAACAATTGATGAAATCGGGGAGCTTCAAGCTCTTAAAAAGGAGTTAAAAGCCCTTAAAGAGGCTTTTGCTGAAACGACTTTAGAGAATAAAGTTTATAAGACTTATTTTCAAATTCTTGGTCAGGAAACAGGAATG
>NZ_JBPRKH010000030.1:0-27339 GCF_051417515.1 Capnocytophaga sp. G1920 | reverse complement strand
GGCATAGCAGAGTAGCTAAGTGCGGATGGGATAAGTGCTGAAGGCATATAAGTACGAAACCCGCCACAAGATGAGATTTCTTTTAAGGGTCGTGGGAGATGACCACGTTGATAGGTTACAGGTGTAACGGTGGTAACATCATAGCCGAGTAATACTAATCACCCGTAGACTTTTCGCGCGTAGAGATTCTTTTAAAGAGCGTTAGCATTACAACAATTGTTAATTATTAATTATCAATTGTCAATTGAGAAAATATGTTTTTTATCCCTATATGTTAAAATATCAAGGCATTAGGCCACAGGCATCAGGCATTAGTTCTGAGTCGCACAACCTAAGGCCTATGGCCTAAAACCTAAGGCCTAAAGATTTAAGGTGGTTATAGTCAAAGGTCTCACCTCTTACCATTCCGAACAGAGCAGTTAAACCTTTTAGCGCAGATGGTACTACGGTCACGTGGGAGAGTATGTCGCCGCCTTCTTATAAAGAGCAATTCTGATAAAGAATTGCTCTTTTTTTATTTGACTTCTATCTAAGACTCTTAACCTTCCAAACCCTCGATTATACTACATTATAAAGGCATTTAGTTAGAAAAACTCCCCAAGGCACAATGTGCTTTGGGGAGTTTTTCTTGTTGAGAAAGTTCTACTTTAAGAACTTCTTAACCTCATTACCAATAGCAATAATAAGCTCATTACTAACTCCATTGCTTAATTGTCGAGTATGGATAAGAATATGTTTGTTATCCTTACTAAAATGTAAGTTATACCAATTTTTCTTACCTACTTCTGTTGTTTTTCCCTCCCATTTTACGTTAAATGTTTGTTCTAAGTCAATTTGGTAACGTCTTGGATAATCATTGGCTGCTACAATTACAATAGGGAACTCCTTGAAAAAAGGCATTGCAAAGAGAGGTTTACGTTCTTCTATAGACTGTTTTCTAAGGGCCTCTATATCCTCATTTTTGTAGCTTTCTTTAGTAGGGTAGTCGCTGAACTCGGTGATGAAGAACTCCTTTTGAAAGTTGATTTTCTCAAGTTTTTCTCCCTGTAAAAATAGCTGTTCGTAGAGTTTTTCGTAGTTTAAATAGGTACGACTGGTTCCTCCTTTTTTGCTTTTATCCCAACTATTATATTGATTGCCGTAAGCATATAAGGGATTGTGAGAGAAGGGGCGCTGACCATCGTAGTTAGGTACTTCATTGGTAGAGAGTATGTGTTCCCATTGAGATACATTACTTTGGAAGAGCTCTTCTTTCTTCTTTTCTAAATTTTCGGTAGTCTCTTCTTGGGGAATGTGTGCGGCTTCTTTGCCGATTACTAAAACTTTACCGTTAGGGTTGCCATACCCTACAAATAGATTGTTGGCTTTGCAGTAGGCTACTGCCTCTTTGAATGCTTGTGTGTACATATATTAGGTGTTTAATTATTGTTTAACTTTTTAATGCCTGCAAATATACTAATTTTCTACTATAGTACATTCTTTTCTTACGATATGACTGGGCTTTCCATTATGATAGAAAATAGTTTCCCATTCTTTATTAGGAGAGTAATTGCGTATGAGTTTATTTTTTCATTTCCTTCTGAATCATATTCAATGCAAGAAAAAATGTTTTCGTTGTATGGAACTTCATTACTTTCTTCTTTCTGCCTCGTATTCTTTGTAAGTAGTTTGTACCTTTTTGTTAGCAAAGAAAGTATTAGGCTTCATTCATTATAGGGATATAAGGTGAATCAGGGCATTTTAAGTTATTATTTTGTATTTTCATTGTTGTTTGAATGCTTTAATTTTGCAAATGTTTGGTAAGAGGAGGTTACCCTTAAAGCAACCTCCTCAGTTGTTTTTAACTTCGTTTGTACCAAGAGGTACCATTGTTATTAGAATAGTACAAACCTTTGTCGGTTTGAGCTAAAAGTTCATTTCCAGAAACTAATAAGTCCTGAAAAGTAAAGGAGGTTGCTGTGTAACGAGGGTACCAAGTGCCTCCATTGTTGTTTGAACGTTCAATTTTTTTGCATTAGTGGGACAGATACGAATAAGCTCTTTTCCCATAGTGACCATTAAACTCATAATTAAATATAGTTTTTAGTTCTTGCCTACTCTATATGGTTTTCGGCTTCCCCAATGTTTTACAAAAATAGTTTGCGGGCATCCCGTTTTACTTAGCTCGTTGCCCGACCAAAGGCATAGTGTAAAGCAAAAGGAACGCCCGCATACGCGAACGCTTCCGTCTTTACTTTCTGTACACTATTGAAAAATTGGTCGTATTTCGAGCTTGGAAAATAAAAGCGAAACGCTACTAATATGTTTATTTTGTGTTTATCTGATTTTTACTATAAAATATGTTTTATGAGTTTCTGCCAGCAAATATACAAAATAAAATGATATGTGCGTCCTTTTGCTTTGTTTTTTTATTTTGGGAGCAAAAATATAATAATAGGGCGCAACAACTTGTCGTTTTGAAAAAACTTTATACTTTTGTTGAAAAAATATTGAAAATGAGTTTATCGAAAATGTTTTCAAGGCATCGTTTTATTGTTGAACGATTGCGTATCAAACCCTGTACTAGTGAAGAATTAGAGAATGCTTGGGAGAGAAGTATAGAGAATACAGAGGGGCAACCTCTTGCTAAACGTACTTTACAACGTGATATTCAAATTATTAAAGAAGTTTACCATATAATTATTAAGTTTAACAAATCTCTTAAAGCATACGAAATCACAGAAGATAATGACCCCTATACCCAAAATCTCTTCGAGGCATTTGATGTGTTCAGAGCTTTGCAAAATTACGGTAATCTTTCTAAAGTTATTCAGTTTGATAGGCGATTGCCTGCGGGAACGGAGTATCTCTCACCCTTGCTTAGGGCTATTAAAGAACATCGTCAGCTAAAGTTGCACTATTATAAGTTTTGGGATAAAAACCAACAACCGGTGGTGCGTACGATAGAGCCTTATTTGCTAAAAGAGGCGCAAAGGCGTTGGTATGTGTTGGCGTGGGATGTGGAGAAGAAAGCGCTACGGGTGTTTGGCTTGGATAGGATTACCCGTTTAGATTACAGCAAGGACATTAAATATCAGCACACTGTACCTGAGGGTGTGGAGTGTTTTTTCGACGATAGTTTTGGGGCGTGGGTAGATAGTGAGCACACACAAGCAGAAGAGGTGGTGCTTGCCTTTAAAAAATTACCCAACGATTCAGTTTTTATGCCTAATCCGGCGGAATACCTCAAAGCGATGCCTCTGCATTCTTTGCAAGAGGTAGTGAGAGAAACTGACAATGAGATTGTACTCAAACTGCGCTTAAAAATTACACCAGACTTTGTTAGGGAGATACAATCGTATGGTGATAGAGTGAAAGTACTATCGGATAATGTGTTAATTTGCAAAAAATAGCGTGAGTTCGATGTAAAAGATGTTAGTGAATGCTTGGAGGTAGGTATGTGAGAGATTATGTCTCAGAATGTCGTAGCACGATAGGCAATGCGAGGCACACGGGTAGGTGATAATTAGCAAAAGGTGAGGAGAATTGGCAGGAGAATCTTGTACGATTATTATGGAAAAGGTGTATAAGTAGTTAAGAGTTAAAAGTTTTTTGAATGGACAATGAATAGTAAAAAAATTGTAGGGTAGAAAAGGTATTTGGAATTTAGGGTTTATTCGAAGGAAAGACGAAGGAAAGACGAACGATGAACGAAGGAAAGACGAACAATGAACGAAGGAAAGACGAACCTAAGACGAATTTAAAGTGAGGCTAAGGAGAAGGAAAGAAGATGTAATGATGATTCTTTTGGCAAAGTAAGAAGGAAGATGTAAGTGGAATGCTTCTGCTGATGAGGAGAAAACAGCATATTAACAAATCTGAGAGAGAAACTCAGAAGGGCTTGGAGAGTAATAAAAAAAAGATA
Organism: Capnocytophaga sp. G1920; assembly: GCF_051417515.1. Classification (NCBI taxonomy): domain Bacteria; kingdom Pseudomonadati; phylum Bacteroidota; class Flavobacteriia; order Flavobacteriales; family Flavobacteriaceae; genus Capnocytophaga; species Capnocytophaga sp. G1920. Next base: position 23,435 of record NZ_JBPRKH010000030.1, on the reverse strand, counting down.
TTTTATGAGAGTAGTTATTCAGCGTGTAACTCACGCATCGGTGGATATAGATAAGCAAACAGTAGCTTCTATCAATAAAGGTTTATTAGTATTGGTAGGTATAGAAGATAGTGATACCAATGAGGATATAGCGTGGTTATCGGCTAAAATAGTGAATTTACGCGTTTTTGACGATGAAAATGGGGTGATGAATCTTTCAGTAAAAGATGTAAGAGGAGAAGTGCTTATCGTGTCGCAATTCACCTTGCACGCCTCTACTAAAAAAGGCAATCGCCCCAGCTATATAAAGGCAGCACGTCCAGAAGTTGCAATTCCTATCTATGAGACGTTTATAAAGCAAGTGGAAAGTTTGTTAGGAAAGCGAGTGCCCACAGGACAGTTTGGGGCGATGATGCAAGTAGCCTTGTGTAATGACGGTCCTGTAACTATTCTTATAGATACAAAAAATAGGGAATAAAAAAGAACCCTATTACTAATATAATGATAGGGCTCCTTTAAATGTTTTCACAACGGAAAAAATCCTTATTGTGAATTGCTTTCAAATTGTGCGACAAAAGTAAGTCTAATATTCTTAATGTGCAAATATTTCTTAATTTATTTTTTACTTTTAACTTTTTTTCGTTATCTTTGCCTCACCAAATTACAAAACAATGAAAAATATACTTGGATTAGATTTGGGCACCACTTCAATAAGTTTTGCCCATATTGTAGAAGATGAAAACAAACAAAAATCAGAGATTAAAGAGTTGGGAGTGCGTATTGTTTCTTTAACTACAGATGAACAATCCGACTTTGAAAAAGGAAAATCAATAACTACTAATGCTAATAGAACTCTTAAGCACGGAGCAAGACTAAATCTTGATCGCTATCAACAAAGGCGAAAATATCTCATAGATTTATTGCAGAAAGCAAACCTAATTACTCCCTCCTCTATCTTAGCTGAAAATGGCAAAAATACCACACATTCTACTTGGCAATTGAGAGCTAAAGCTGTTACCGAACGTGTCGAAAAAGAAGAGTTTGCTAGGATACTACTGGCTATTAATAAAAAACGAGGCTATAAAAGCAGTAGAAAAGTAAAAACTGAAGACGAAGGACAAGCAATAGATGGAATGGCTATAGCAAAACGCCTCTATGATGAAAACCTAACTCCAGGACAGTTATCGTTACAATTACTTCAACAAAATAAAAAACTCCTCCCAGACTTTTATCGTTCAGATTTACAAAAAGAATTTGACCTCGTTTGGAATTTTCAAAAACAGTTTTACCCTAATATCCTAACAGATATTTTTTATAAAGAATTGCAAGGGAAAGGTAAGGATGCTACTTCAAAAGCTTTTTCTAAAAGATATCATTTTGACACAGCAGAGAACAAAGGTTCTAAAGAATCTGTTCGTTTGCAAGCCTATCAGTGGCGTGCGGAGGCTATATCTAAACAACTTTCAAAAGAAGAAGTAGCTTATGTCTTAACCGAAATCAATAATAATTTGAACAATGCAAGTGGCTATTTAGGCGCTATTTCCGATAGAAGTAAAGAACTCTATTTCAATCGTCAAACAGTAGGGCAATACTTGTATGCACAGCTTCAGGAAAATAGACATAATAGCCTTAAAAATAAAGTGTTTTACCGTCAGGATTACTTAGATGAGTTTGAACGCATTTGGGAAACTCAAGCTTCATTTCACAAAGAATTGACTGAGGAACTTAAAAAGCAAATCCGTGATGTGGTAATTTTTTATCAACGTAAACTTAAATCTCAAAAAGGATTGATATCATTTTGTGAGTTTGAGAGCAAAGAAATTGAGATAGAAAAAGACGGAAAAACTATAACTAAAACCATAGGAGCTCGTGTTGTTCCTAAATCCTCTCCTTTGTTTCAAGAATTTAAGATTTGGCAAATACTCAATAACGTTATCTGCAAAAGAAAAGGTATTAGGAAAAAGAAAATCTCTGCTAAGACTACTCAGTTAGATTTGCTCAATGAATCTTCTCAAGCAATTTTTAGTTTAGATATGGAGTGCAAGCAACTCCTTTTTGACGAACTGAATCTAAAAGGAGACCTAAAATCGGATAAAGTACTGAAATTATTAGGCTATTCTCCTCAAGAATGGGAAATCAACTACAATCAATTAGAAGGAAATCGCACTCAAAAAGCACTCTATGAAGCCTATTTAAAGATTGTTGAAATGGAAGCTCACGACGTGAAAGATATTTTACAAATAAAATCTGCAAAAGACGATTGGTCTTTAGACGAATCTCCTCTTTCAGCTTCCGAAATCAGAGAAAGTGTAAAAGCTATCTTCCAAGCATTAGGAATATGTACTAAAATCCTTTATTTTGACCCTGTTTTGCCTGTAAAAGAGTTTGAAAAGCAGGATTCCTATCAGTTGTGGCATTTGCTTTATTCCTATGAAAGTGATGATTCTACCTCTGGTAACGAAACTCTTTACCGAATCTTAGAAAAGAAATACGCTTTTAAGAGAGAACACGCTAGAATACTCGCCAATGTAGCCTTGCAAGATGACTACGGTAGCCTATCTACTAAAGCTATCCGCAAGATATACCCTAATATAAAAGAAAATCAGTATAGCACAGCTTGTGAAATGGCAGGTTATAAGCACTCTAAACTATCTTTAACCACAGAAGAATTAGAGGCTCGTGAACTGAAAAATATTATTCCACTACTTAAAAAGAACGCTTTGAGAAATCCAGTGGTTGAGAAAATTCTCAATCAGATGATCAACGTAGTGAACGCTTTAATTGAGAAAAACAGTGAACGAGATGCCGAAGGGAAAATTACAAAATACTTCCATTTCGATGAAATTCGCATTGAATTAGCTCGTGAATTGAAGAAAAATGCGCAAAAGAGGTATGAAATGACCCAAAACATCAATAAAGCTAAATCAGAACATCAAAAAATTAGCGAAATACTTCAGAAACAGTTTGGCATCAAGAATCCTACGAAATCTGATATTATTCGTTATCGCTTGTATCAAGAATTGGAACACAATGACTATAAAGAACTATATACTAATGCCCCTATAGCTCGAGATATGTTGTTTAGTAAAAATATTGAGATAGAACACATTGTTCCTAAGGCACGAGTGTTCGATGATAGTTTTTCTAATAAAACATTGACTTTCCATAGAATAAATAGTGACAAAGGAGAATATACTGCTTTTGATTATATTACTTCTTTAAATAGTGAAGAAGAACTCAATCAATATCTCACCAGAGTAGAGAATGCTTATAAAACAAAAAGCATTTCTCCTGCTAAATACAAGAATTTGCTCAAAAAAGCCTCTGAAATAGGTGATGACTTTATCAATAGAGACCTGAGAGATACTCAGTACATAGCCAAAAAAGCCAAAGAAATTCTTTTCCAAGTAACTAAAAATGTACTTTCTACCTCAGGAAGTATCACCGATAGATTGCGCGAAGACTGGGGCTTGGTAGATGTGATGAAAGAGCTAAATATGCCTAAATATCAGTCGTTAGGACTTACTGAAATAATAGAACGTCGAGATGGTAGAAAAGTAGAAGTAATAAAAGATTGGACAAAGCGCAACGACCATCGCCACCATGCTATGGATGCTCTTACTGTCGCCTTTACTAAACCTTCCTATATACAATATCTCAATCATCTAAATGCTCGAAAAGATGAAAACAATAAACTATATACTGATATTTTAGGTATAGAAAGAAAAGAAACCACTAAAATACATGATGAAAATGGTAATGAAAAAAGAGTTTTTATAGAACCTATACCTAACTTTAGACAAGTAGCCAAAAAACACCTCGAAGAAATATTCATTTCGCACAAAGCAAAGAATAAAGTAGTTACCAAAAATGTAAATAAACCTGCTGGCACTGATAAACAACAAATCACACTCACGCCACGAGGTCAGCTACACAAAGAAACTATATATGGTAAATACCAATATTATGTCAATAAAGAAGAAAAGGTAGGCGTAAAGTTTGATGAAAGAACTATCACAAAAGTCTCTAATCCTCTTTATCGCGAAGCATTGCTGAAAAGACTGCAAGCTAATGGCAACGACCCTAAAAAAGCCTTTACAGGGAAGAACGCATTATCTAAAAACCCTATTTATTTAGATGAAGCAAAAACTAAAACTTTGCCAGAAAAAGTAAATCTCACCTACTTGGAAGAAGACTTTTCTGTAAGAAAAAAAATAGTACCTAAAAATCCTACTTCCAAAGAATTTGTTCCTAATCTAACATCTATTGAAAAAGTTGTAGATGAAGGCGTGAAACATATCCTTATAGAAAGGCTTCGAGCATATAATAATGATCCAGAAAAAGCCTTTGTAGACTTAGAAAAGAACCCTATTTGGCTCAATAAAGAAAAAGGAATTGCGATTAAACGTGTTACTATAAGTGGCGTGAGCAACGCTCAACCTTTGCACATAGGGAAAGACCATTTAGGAAAAACAACTTTAAATAAAGAAGAAAAAGAAATTCCTGTAGATTATGTAAGTACTGGCAATAACCACCACGTAGCTATTTATCGGGATAAAGAAGGTAATTTGCAGGAACAAATAGTTTCCTTCTTTGAAGCGGTAGTACGTACTCAACAAGGGCTTCCTATTATTGATAAAACCTATAAACAAGCAGAAGGTTGGCAATTTATGTTCACTATGAAACAGAATGAAATGTTTGTATTTCCTAACGAAACAACAGGATTTAATCCCGCTGAAATAGACTTGTTAGATCCTAAGAACAAAAAACAGATAAGTCCTAACTTGTTTAGAGTACAAAAAATAGCTACTAAAGATTATTTTTTTAGGCATCATTTAGAAACTAATGTAGAGACAGATAATATTTTAAAAAATGTAACTTGGAAGAGAGAAGGCTTGTCAGGGTTAAAAAATATCGTAAAAGTCCGTATGAATCACTTAGGCGATATTGTAAGCATAGGTGAATATTAAAAACCCTTTTTAAAAACCAATAAAACACCCTTTAAACTATGTTATACCGTTCTATTTACATAGGCAATCCTGCTCATTTGAAGTTGAAAGATAAACAACTCAAAATAACCGACCCCACTACCCAAACTGTTCCAAAATATGCCCACGCGTTGTTATCAATCACAAAACTACAAAATTTGAAAGCAATTCACAACCCTATGAGCGACAAATACCACGTGCTTATTGTTGTTATCAATCGCAAAACTACAAAATTTGAAAGCAATTCACAACGGTACGCCACTAACTGCGGTTTCTCTAACCGTTGTTATCAATCGCAAAACTACAAAATTTGAAAGCAATTCACAACAGACACAACGCAAGTTTATCAAAGAGCAGGTTGTTATCAATCACAAAACTACAAAATTTGAAAGCAATTCACAACTTCAACGCTTTCAGCTACTTGAGAAGCAAAGTTGTTATCAATAGCAAAACTACAAAATTTGAAAGCAATTCACAACTAATAAATTTGCCGATGAAATGGTGAAGAGGTTGTTATCAATCGCAAAACTACAAAATTTGAAAGCAATTCACAACAGAGGGAAGGGAGATACAACCTTTCTGTTTGTTGTTATCAATCGCAAAACTATAAAATTTGAAAGCAATTCACAACCAGCTAAAGCCATAAGCTCAGGTTCGGGGTGTTGTTATCAATCGCAAAACTACAAAATTTGAAAGCAATTCACAACTGTGAGTTTAGCGTTATCAGCGAATAAGCTGTTGTTATCAATCGCAAAACTACAAAATTTGAAAGCAATTCACAACAGCGGGTAGTGCTAATATTTTGCCTGCCTGGTTGTTATCAATCGCAAAACTACAAAATTTGAAAGCAATTCACAACTTTCCTTAGCCTCCGTAGTAATGTGGTTCTGTTGTTATCAATCGCAAAACTACAAAATTTGAAAGCAATTCACAACTCTTTCTCGCCAAAATCGACACACACGCTTGTTGTTATCAATTGCAAAACTACAAAATTTGAAAGCAATTCACAACAGGAAAAACGAGAAGCTGCACGCCAAGAAAGTTGTTATCAATCGCAAAACTACAAAATTTGAAAGCAATTCACAACGGTAAGAGCAACAGAGGAGGTGAAGATAGTGTTGTTATCAATCGCAAAACTACAAAATTTGAAAGCAATTCACAACTAATGTTTGATTTTCCATTGTGTTATAATAGTTGTTATCAATCGCAAAACTACAAAATTTGAAAGCAATTCACAACAAGTGTACTTCTACATCTACACCAAAGAAGGTTGTTATCAATCGCAAAACTACAAAATTTGAAAGCAATTCACAACGGTAAGAGCAACAGAGGAGGTGAAGATAGTGTTGTTATCAATCGCAAAACTACAAAATTTGAAAGCAATTCACAACGACGTATTGGGCTTCTATGTAGGATTAGAAGTTGTTATCAATCGCAAAACTACAAAATTTGAAAGCAATTCACAACTAATGATTTTTCCATTTTCGTCTAAGATAAGTTGTTATTAATCGCAAAACTACAAAATTTGAAAGCAATTCACAACGTTGAATGTTATTCGGGATTTGCCAAGTGAGTTGTTATCAATCGCAAAACTACAAAATTTGAAAGCAAATCACAACGAATATATTATATATGGTGTGCAATACTGCGTTGTTATCAATCGCAAAACTACAAAATTTGAAAGCAATTCACAACTGAATTAGGCTTAGATGGTGGCGAACTGAAGTTGTTATCAATCCCAAAACTACAAAATTTGAAAGCAATTCACAACTCCTATCAATAAGTTTTGGGATTGCTTCTTGTTGTTATCAATCGCAAAACTACAAAATTTGAAAGCAATTCACAACGTGGGACATCGTGGCGAGTATTACGCCTTGTTGTTATCAATCGCAAAACTACAAAATTTGAAAGCAATTCACAACTACGTGTCTTTAAATACGCTTCCTCAATCTGTTGTTATCAATCGCAAAACTACAAAATTTGAAAGCAATTCACAACCTTCTTCAACATCGAGGATATATACTTTGAGTTGTTATCAATCGCAAAACTACAAAATTTGAAAGCAATTCACAACCATTTGTATCCTCATAGAAAGGAGACCAGCGTTGTTATCAATCGCAAAAGTACAAAATTTGAAAACAATTCACAAAATGTATAAGTAAATAATCTGAACAATAACGCCAAGTAAAGCGAGCGAATCCTCTCCCTTTTATGATTTTTATTTGTTTTTTTAGATGATAATTCTTATCTTTGTGCCCTAATTTAATATTAAAAATTATGGGTATTATCGCAACACTTATTATTGGAGCCATCGCTGGATGGTTAGGAGGAACTATCTACAAAGGTAGTGGATTAGGTCTTATAGGCAATATCATTATTGGTATTCTTGGAAGTATCGTGGGATATTGGCTTTTAGGAGATGTGTTTCACGTCTCACTTGGAGGAGGATGGATTGGTGCTATCTTGACAGGAGCTATTGGAGCTATCGTTATTTTATTCTTGATAAATTTGATATTTAAAAAGAAGTAATAAGGAAGAGCACATATTAAAAATGAAAAAACCCCGAAAATATATATTTTCGGGGTTTTTTAGTACTTCTTTTTTAGAATTACCTTTTTGCGTTAGCAGTCCAGGTCTTTCCATCTGTAGTATACAGAATGTTCAATGAAGAGGCGTTGATTCTAATGATTTTCACACCATCTTTCAAGTCGATGTTTACTAAAGTGTTATCTCCTTCTTTTTTGAAGCTAACACCTTTAAGGTCAGGGATGCCGTCTGAAAAACGGAAATAATAGTCATTTCCTGTTTTAACAACTGTTACGGCTCCATTATCAGCAGCTTTTTTCTCATCTCCATTTGAGTAAGAGATACTACCTTTGTAGGTTCCTACAAAAAGGTCATTGTCTGCTGGGTCATCATTCTTGCTACAAGATATAGAAGAAAAAGCTACTAGTGATAAACAAATCACTGATACTAAAGCAATAATTTTTTTCATGCTTGGTAAAATTTAAAAATTAATATTAAAGTTTACCACAATAATTATACCATTCGAATGCTTTACGCAAATTTTAACAGTTGTTATCAATGGCAAAACTACAAAATTTAAAGGGGATTCACAACTATGTGGCTGTACAACTGAATGTCCGTAATAAGAGTTAATGTTTTAGGCGAAATTATAAAATTTGGGTTCATTTCATATGTGTTTTGATATTATTGAATAATTGTAAAGTTTGTATAGAATCGCCATAATTCAAAAGAAGTATTTGATTTTTGGAGTGATAAATCTTAATGTAAGGTTTTGTATTAACACGTAAAGAAAGTTTATATACATCACCTTTTTCGGTTTTAAAAAATCCCTTTTTGATGATTCCTACATCAAACCCGTTAGTTCGCAAAACAAATTTAGGTAATTCGTTAACAAGAGTTATTGAATCAATATCTTTCATTTTAATATTAAAATGATAAAGACCTGAATTCTCAATTCTTTCTTTGCTAACCTCAATATCACTTTCTCTCATTCCATAAAAAAGAAAAATACACACAGCCCCGATTAAGAAAAGAACAATGTAAATAGTTTTTTTAGAAGAAGATTGTTTTCTTATAGGAGATCGTAATACAGATAAAATGGGAATAAGCAAGCCTAATAATATGGAAACACCAATGTCCCAAACAACGGAACGAGACAGAAAAGTTAAAAAAATAGAAGCTAATCCACAAATAATAAAGACATTACGCAGATACAGCGTATAATCTGTGTTTTTTAAAGATTCTTTCTCTTCATCAGACAATGTGTTATAGCCTGATAATAAGTTAGGGAATTTTGAGATTAGAAATCCCATTGTTATGTAAAACACTCCTAAAATACAATTTATGGTATCCATAAAAGTTTAGTTTTATACGTTAATAATACAAGACAAAGATAAACATAACAAATCCGTTTAAACTTTTGGCAAAGATACAATAAATAATTGGAAAATGAGGAAATTAGAAGATGAGGGAATGAGAAAATGAGGGAATTAGAAAATGGAGTGTGAGGTTGTATTAGAGGAATGAGGCTGTGCCTCAGAAATTAAACAAATTTTAAACAAAATCAAGGCTACGCCTTGTAAACCAGCGGAGGTATTGTCAGTTTATTCAACTTTGCCAAAGGTGCAAGCCGCACAGGCAGTCGTAGCACGACGGGTGATTAACTTTGGCAAAGTTTGAGATGAAAAAGCGATGTGTTGAGGTTATTAGGAGGATTCGGAAGGAAACGGAGGAAATCAGAAGGAGACTGGGAGGGTTTTTGATGAAAAAAGGGTGTAAGATGGGTGGGGGTAGCTTATAGAGAGCTTATAGGAAGCTTATACGAATCTTGGACGATTGGTATAGGAAGGGTGTATAAGTGGTTGATTCATACTATAATACAACAAGGCTAAAAATGTTAAAAACGGGGTTTCGAGGCGAAAGAAAGAGAAAAGGCAATAGGCCTTAGGCCATAGGCAATAGGGGGAAGTGTGACGGAAAAAATAATGAAATGACGAATGACGAGAGACGAATGACGAAGAAAATGTGGTGAAAATGTCTCCCTTCTCACATACCCAGCAGTCACTGGCTACCTTCAAAGGGGGAATGTAGTGACGGAAAAGGGAAAAAATGACGAGTGACGAGTGACGAATGACGAAGGGGCGAGTGACGTGAAGGAGGGAATGTAGCGAGAGAAAAAAGAAGGGTGAAGGGGGGAATGATGGATTTTTCTTTTATATATCTTGTATATATTACAAAATTCATTATTTTTGCGGTTGTAATTTAATTGTTTTTTCAAGATGAATAAAATGAAATGTTTATTTTTAATAGGCGTACTTTCGGTAATGAATGTTTGTGCGCAAGATTTTAAAGTAAAGAAGGGTGAACTTCTATCAAATGGTACTCCCGTTGCTAAGATTGAGAAAAAGGACGGTAAATATCAATTTAGTGACCTTTCGAATCATTTGTTGTACAGGGTGGTTCTCACGGCTGAAACGGCACAAGGTAATTTAGCTCCTCACCGTTGGATAGAGTTTTCTAATGCTAATGGGGTAATTCGGGAAGTGGCAATTCCGGATAAATTGAAATTTACTTTTTCGGGTGAGAAGTACCTGCTTGACTGTGTGTTTAAATCGGGGACGGGAATGCTCACAGAAAAGGGTATTGACCCTGCGGTGGTAACGGCTTTTTTTGAGAGTACTCATCGTCCGTTCTCAGAGAAATGGGACGCTGTGTTTGAACAAGAGCGGAATACTATTCAAACGGAAGATAACTTGGCTACGGCTGATAAAATTTCGGTACAGGGAGAAGCGATTCTTAAAAACGGCAAGCAAATAGGCATTATTGTGCGCAAAGTGCAAAATGGAGATGGGGGTATTGTTATCACTGATTTTACGGTAACAGATATCAAAGGTCACGTAGTGGCTACTGCGCATCATCATTCGTATAAAAACGAAGATTATTTCGTTATAAAAACCTACGACCAAAAAGAGTTTCCAATATTTGTTCCTCTTACCAAAATAGGGGTAGCTGATAAAAGAATTGTGAATAGGCTTTATGCCAATGGCTATCCGTTTGGCGATATGACTGAGACTTTTAGTCAATATTTAGAAGGTAGAAAGAATGCTATCGACCAGCAAAATAAAGAAATGTTGGAGGAAGCGAAAAAGCAAACGGTAAATATTTACGATGCTCCGGGTTATGTGATAGATGCTAAAGGGGATAAGAAAGAGGGGCTTATTACGATTGAGTTCCAGTCGGTAGGAGCGATACTTAACAAAGAGCAGAATGTATCAGATCTTACTTCATATGGGGCTACGATGAAACTCAAAAAGGAAGGTGAGAAAGACGCTTATTTTAAAGCGAAGGACGGTGTGAAATTCTGCATAGAAGAGCGTTGTTTTATAGGTTCAAAAAGTGCAGAAGACGGTTTTTTTGCTCACGGAGGTTCACAGTTAAACGTACTTTCGGGAGCTGCTCAGTTCTTTGAGATTCTGTATGATAACAACGGCAATTACGTGTTGGCACACAGCAGATATCCTGAGGATTACTATTTGAAGATTAAGGGAGCTGACAAAGCGGTATATTTGGGAGATAAAGCAACTTTTGGTTCGAAGAGTGCGGATAAAATACAAAAAATATTGGCTAAATATATCAACTGTCCTTCGTTAGATGTTACTAAATACAATACCAAAACGAAAGAAGGAATGATACAGTTGGTAGATGATTATACAAAGACTTGTAAATAGAATGTTTTTGGGCAAAAAGTAAAATGTTTTGTAATATTTTAGGGTATAAGTATTGCCGATAACTAAAAAAATAGTATCTTTGCCCTTGTAAATATTATCAGAATAAGCAATAAAAAGGAATACCAATATGGAAATTCAAGGACGAATTATAAAGATTAGCCCTACACAAACCGTAGGACAAAACGGCTTTCAACGCCGTGATGTGGTGATTTCTACTGAGGAACAATACCCCCAGTATATCCCTTTTGACTTTGTACAAGAAAAATGTGTACTTCTCGACAACTTTCAGGTAGGGCAATTGGTACGCATCAGTTTCAATATTCGGGGTCGTGAATGGGTAAACCCACAAGGTGAAACTAAATATATTGTGAACTTACAAGGATGGCGTATTGAAAATGCTGAGGTGGCACAAGGAGCCTATCCCCCTCCGCAAGGGCAATATCCACCACAGGGGCAACCTGCTTATCCGCCACAAGGATATGCCCAACCACAATATCAGCAAGCGCCTCCGCAATATCAGCAAGCCCCACCACAATACCAACAAACGCCCCCTCAGTATCCGCCACAAGCCCCTCAACAGGCTTTTAGTGCACCAGATCCCGCACAGGGAGCTTCTGCCCCTACTGAGGAAGACGATTTGCCATTCTAAAGAATGATATACTTAACGAACGATAAAACATCTTTTCCTTCCCCCGATACGGCTTCGGAGGAAGGAATTGTTGCTTTAGGAGGGAGTCTTACCCCTGAACGGCTTATTGAAGCGTATTCGGAGGGTATTTTCCCGTGGTATAACGAAGGAGAGCCGGTAGTCTGGTGGTGTCCTGACCCGCGTTTTGTACTCTTTCGTGAGAAATTGCATATCAGCAAGCATATGCGCAAGATGCTACGCGAAGCACCTTATCGCGTTACTTATAACCGTTGTTTTACTGAGGTGATGCGACAGTGCGCTACTGTTCCGCGTAAAGACCAAGACGGCACGTGGATTCACCCTGAACTGATAGAAGCCTATACAGGCTTGCATAAAAGAGGGATAGCGCACTCGGTAGAGGTGTGGGGAGGAGATGTACTCATAGGAGGTTTATACGGGCTAAAAATGAGCGAAATCTTTTGTGGGGAGAGTATGTTTAGCAAGCGCAATAATGCCTCAGAATACGGCTTTATCACCTACCTGCAAGCACACCCCGATATAGCATTGGTAGATTGCCAAATATACAGCGAGTATTTAGAGCGTTTGGGAGCAGAGAAAATACCTCGCAAAGAGTTTTTAGCGCTTTTGGATAAGATGAGAGAAGATATAAAGAATGAAAAAATAATAACTTAAACTGTATGAATATGAGACCTTTTACATTATTACTATTTACGTTGGCTCTTATGAGCTGGGGTTGTTCTAAAAAAGAGGAGGTTAATGAGAAACCTTGGAAATTGGTATGGGAAGATAATTTCGACAGAAATGATATTTTCTCGACTGGCGTGTGGACAAAAATGAACCGTTGGGGAGACAACTGTTGCAACACAATGAGCAATGACCCGAGTTTGTTTGAGATAAAGAACGGGAAGATGATTCTCTTAGGGGTAACTAATAAAAATTTAAAAAAAGACCCTTCGCCTTACCTCACAGCAGGAGTTTGGACGAAAGGGAAGAAGTTTTTCCAAAAAGGAAAGATAGAAGTGCGCTGTAAGCTAGAGGGAACACAAGGAGCGTGGCCTGCTATATGGTTGGTTACTAAAGACACTAAATGGCCTGAAGACGGAGGGGAGATAGATCTTATAGAACGCTTAAATTACGATCCTTTTGTGTATCACACTGTGCATTCGCCGTTTACATATAAAAAGAAAGCAGGACCTAAAAACTCTACTTCTTTCCCTATTAATCCTGATGACTACAACACTTATGCAGTGGATTTTGAAGGAGATGTGATACGGTTTTACGTAAACGGACTGCCTTCATTTGTTTATTCGCGTATGCCTGGTAAGGAGAGTGAAAAGCAATTCCCGTTTGATTTGCCTTTCTTTTTGATTATTGATATGCAACTGGGAGGTGAATGGGTAGGCGAAGTAAAGCCGTTTGATAAACCCGTGAGAATGTATATTGATTGGGTGCGGTTTTATCAGAGGTAAACGAGGTATAAAAATGATTGTTTTAATTACTGGAGCTTCACACACAGGTAAGACTTTTTTAGCTCAAAAGCTATTAGAAAAATATAAATACCCATATCTATCAATAGATCACTTAAAAATGGGATTAATTCGCAGTGGTTATACTAAACTTACCTTAGAAAATGATAAAGCACTTACAGATTATATGTGGCCTATTATTCGTGAAATGATTAAAACAGCCATAGAAAACAAACAAAATCTTATCATTGAAGGAGCATATATTCCTTTTGACTGGGAGAAAGATTTTACAAAAAAATATCTCGAGGATATTAAATGTTATTGTCTTGTAATGAGTGAAAACTATATTAAAACCCACTTTAAGGATATAAAGAAATATGCAAAAGTCATAGAAAACCGTTTAGATGATGATTGGTGTACAATGGAAAGTGTTTTAGATGATAATGCACAGTTTTTAGCGCTTGCAAAGAAACATAACACTAATTTGATACTGATTGATGATGGCTATAAGGTAAACATTGAGCTATGATGTTTATTGAACTATCAGATTGTTAGTTGTCAATGGTGAATTATTATGAAAGCAAGCGCAGTGGTGAGATTTTTGTTTTGGAGAGTCTTAGAGAGGCAGAGAAACGGTATAGTTATTTGCTAATGGTGCGACGGGCGACTAACAGCACGTAGCTGAGGGCGCCTATTCCTATGCATATTGCCATTGCAAATACCATTGGGCGCTCGGAGGTGATGGCGAAAAGCGAGAGCACTGCTCCTACTACCGAACCGATACCAAAACGCAACATTCCTGTGAGGGAATTGGCGGTACCCGCTACTTCGGGGTACATATCCAAAATGGCGGCATTGGCGCTACTGGACACTACCGATACTAAACCTACAAACATTGAAACGCCTGCTACGGTAGCCCATAATCCCAAATGGAAAATACCGCATATCACCAGCCACGCTCCTGCAATGAGTTGGATAGTAAGCCCCAACCGTAAGGATTTTTCTACCCCTATTTTGGTGACGAATTTCCCATTGAGTGAGGTTGCCGTCATCATTACAATTACATTGAGAAGGAAAAAATATCCAAAGTGCTGAGGGGCTACCCCAAAGAGTTTGGTGTACACGATAGAGCCCGTGGTAATAAAGCAAAACATTCCCGAATAGGAAAGCGAATTGCAGAAAATATATCCCAATACCTTTTTGTTGCTGAGGAGCTTGCCGTAAATGCACAAGGTGTTGCCTATTTTCAAAGGAACACGCTTGAACTTAGGAAGCGTTTCAGGGATTTTATAACTCACTAAGAGCGCCGCCAAGAGTCCTAAAACCATCAGCACGTAGAAGATGATATGCCAATGAAACCAGTCGGTGAGGTGACCACCCAGTACGGGGGCGATAAGTGGGGCAATCATCGTGACAATCATAATCATCGACATTTGGCGGGCGAACTCATTTTTGGCGAAAAGGTCGCGCAGGAGGGCGCCCGTTACTACCGCAGGCGAGGCTCCAAAAAAGCCTTGCACAAAGCGCAGTATATAAAAATGATGGATATGGTGAATTTGCGTAATCACTAACGACACCAATGCTGAGGTGATAATCCCGATGAGAATGATAGGTTTACGCCCATAACTATCGGAAAGAGGTCCCCAGAAGAGTTGCCCAAAAGCAAAACCAAGGGTAAAGAGCGCTAAGGTTTGAGATATCATCTCTTCGGATACGTTCAAATCGTTAGCAATCTTCACAAAAGCAGGGAGGTACATATCGATAGCCAGGGGGGTGAGCATCGATAGGAGTCCCATAATGAGGATAAACAGTAGGTCGGGTTTGGGTTCGTGTTGTTGTTGCATTATCAGTTTCTTGAAATTAGAAAAAAGAAGTGTAGCTTGCACTACAGAATTGAACAAAAAATTTTGAAAAAATAAAAGATAAGACTACGTCTTAGAAATCTTACAAATATAAAAACAAATCGAACAAGCCATAGCACGGCAGACATTTAAATGATTTGTTTAATTTTTCTTCCGAAGGGAGACTCTATTTTTTAGGGTCTTTAATACGTTCTATTTCCTTTATAATTTCTTGGTAGTGTAGATGGTTAATAGATGAAGCAGGTTCTTTGGCAAGAGCTTGTTTGGCGAAAGCCTCAATCATATCCAAATGTTGTAAGGCAAAGAGGCGCACATCGGATACTTGTTGTATGCTCGCTGCTTTGCTGTTTTTAGCCTCAGCAGGTGCATTGATGAGCCTATCGATTTGAGAGAGGTACAATCGTTCGATACCACGGCGATAAGTGTTTTGGCGTGCATCGGGGTTGTTGAGGGGTTTCCATACCGCTTTGAATACATCTTGCAGATATTCGTTTAGCGGATAAGGATTTTTGGAGGTGAGCGATTGGTTGTAAAGGTTGTAGAGGGTTGACTCTCCTAAAAGCACACTCAGGGTAAGGTTTTGCATACTGATGATGTTCTTATCGGGAGTTGCTCCTGTTTTTTCTACTATTTCCTGAGGATATAACCACAAAGGTGCCTCAAAAAGTTCTTTATCTAAATAGTTTATAGCTTCTTTTACTTTTTCTTTAGGCACTTCTTTATAGACTTCTTTCTCACCGATGATGCCCACATATCTATTGCCAATGTGTTTGAGCACGTGTTTTAAATATCGAAAATACTGCATATAGGCAGCAGTTTGCATTTCGTCGAGATGTTCGTATTTGTCGTTAGGCTGTTTAGTCCATTCGGGGAGGTGTTGCACGATATAGCGAAGGTTTTTCAATCCGTAGGTATTGGCTTTCATTACGTTGTCCGAAAGGTCTTCGGTTTGTGCACGAGGGTCTTCATCTTTGCCTTCCCCTCCGAACCACAATCGCGGATTGGCTTTGAGTTTTTGGGTAACCATTTCGGCAAGCGCCTCTTGTTCGGCATACTCGTCTTTGTATTTGTTGCCGTAATAGCGATATCCCCATTCAATTGCCCATTTGTCGTAGATGCCTATGCGTGGATAGAGTCCTTTGCTGTTAATATTGTCTTCGGGCTGTGCCACATAGTTAAAACGCGCGTAGTCCATAATAGAAGCAGTATGCCCATTGGCTTCAACCCATTTTTTGTCGCGGAGTTTTTCGACAGGCGTCTGACTGCTGGCGCCCATATTGTGGCGCAAACCTAAGCAGTGCCCTATTTCGTGAGAGGAGACAAAGCGCACGAGGTCGCCCATTAGTTCCTCGTTGAACTCCATAGTACGAGCGCGTTTATCGACAGCGCCTGCCTGAATCATATACCACTGATTGAGGAGTTTCATCACGTTGTGATACCAGCCCACGTGGCATTCTATAATTTCACCACTGCGAGGGTCGGCGATGTTAGGACCGTAGGCATTACTTTTTTCGGAAGGGAGGTAGCGAATTACGTTGAAGCGCGCATCTTCTAAGCTCATTGAAGGGTCGTTAGGCCAAGGTTTTGCGACAATAGCCTCTTTGAATCCCGCTTGTTCGAAAGCAACATTCCAATCGTTTACGCCCAAAATGAGGTATTTTTGCCATTGTTTAGGCGTAGCAGGGTCGATATAGAACACAATTTGTTTTTTGGGGCGTACTAACTGACCGCTGAGATATTTTTTGACGTCTTCTTTGCGAGGTTCTAAGCGGAAACGGTGGATATAATATTCAGTTTCGGTGCGTTGCTGTTTATCGCTAAACTTGATGTATCGGGTCGCGAAAAAGCCCACACGAGGGTCGAAGAGGCGTTTTTGCATAGGTGTTTTAGGCAAGAGCACCATAGAAATATTCAGTTCTAAGGTAATAGTCCCCACCTTGTTTGCCGAAGGAATGGTACTGGGTGAAGCACTGAACGTTTTGAGAGTATTGACCTCTATGTTGATAGGATAAGGACGTATATCGTCTACAAAAGAGCGATCGGTAGCGATAGCGCCTATTTTCATTTGGGTTTTTGTATTCGATGAAAAAGAGGTAACACTGTTGTCTTGCTTGAAGAAATCGGTGATGTCGATGAGCTGTGCTTTGGTTTTGGGGTTGCGCCCGATAACGGTGAACGATGCCACCACAGGATTTGCACTCGAATTGGCTAGTGCCACCGAGATATTATCGTCGGTGCCGGCTTCTTGCAGATTTAGAAACGAGCGCAAGAGGAGTGTTTTTTCGCCTTTCTGCTCGAAATAGACGGTTTGTTCATTCACTTTTTCGCCTGCATAGAGTCCGAAGTTATGAGGAGCCGCTTTGAGGCGTGTTACGCATAGCAAATAGCGATTGAGGAGTGAATCGGGGACTTCAAAGTACCATTTATCCTCAATCTTGCGGATCGTAAAGAGTCCGTTGCGCTCAATACCCTTTTTTTTGATGAGTTTAGCGTACTCTTCGGCGCGCTTTTGCTCAGGAGTCTTTTCAGGTTTTTCAGTTGTTTTGGTTTTAGTAGTATCTTTAGTAATGGTATCTTTCACAGCAGGTATTTTCTGCGCGAAAATCATTGTTGTAAATGATAGGAAAAGTATAAGTAAGTGTTTTTTCATTATTAGGTGTCAGGGATTAGACTTGTTAGACACGTCTGATCTGAGAGTATTTGATTTTGGGGTGCAAAAGTAGAAAATAATTAGGAAATTAGCAAATGAGAGAATGAGAGAATTAGGAAATGAGAGAATTAGGAAATGAGGGAATTAGCAAATGAGAAAATGAGAAAATGGGGTGCGAGTTTGAGTTGGAGGAATGAGGCTATGTCTCAGAAATTAAACAAAATTTAAACAAATCAAGGCTGCGCCTTGTGAAAAGGGGAGAGGTTAGTCGAATTTTTTGGAGAAACTCGGAGGAGCGAGGTCGTAGCACGACAGGGTAATTGGGAAATGAGAAAATGAGAAAATGAGGAAATGAGGAAAATGCCAATAATGCCAATAATGCCAGAAATACCAAATAATACTACCAAAGGGAATGGAGGGGTCGGAGTTTTCAGACGGGTCAGACAGGTTAGAGGAGTGATTGGAGGATTCGGAAGGAAACGGAGGGTTTCGGAAGAGGGGAGGGAGAGTTTTTGATGAAAAAAGGGTGTAAGGAGGGTGGTGTTAGCTTATAGAGAGCTTATAGGAAGCTTATACGAATCTTGGACGATTGGTATAGAAAGGGTGTATAAGTGGTTGATTAGTAGCATTATATAACAGCGCTAAAAATGTTAAAAACGGAGTTTCGAGGCGAAAGAAAGAGAAAAGACAATAGGCCTTAGGCCATAGGCATTAGGGGGGAGTATGACGAAAAATCAAAAGAACCCTCCCCCTTTACACATACCCAGCTGTCGCTGGCTACCTCCAAAGGGGGAATTGGTAGATGTGAGAATTAGCAAATTAAAAAATTAGTAGATTGGTAAATTTGCTAAATGGAAAATTATTTATACTTTTGCGTCTTGGGAAAAACAAAAAAGAAATCGTATTACTGTATGATTATTGATAAAATAAAAGAGCATATTGCTAAGATAGAAGATTTTAGCGCGAAAACTAAGGAAGAACTTGAACAATTCCGCATTCAGTACCTCGGTAAAAAAGGGGTGCTCAACGACTTTTTTACTGCTTTTAAAGAGGTGCCTAAGGAGGAGAAAAAGACTTTTGGGCAGGTAGTGAATGAGCTCAAACAAAAAGTAGAAGCCAAAGTACAAGAATGGCGCGAGCGTTTGGAAGAACACAGTGAAAGCAAAGGTATATACGGCGATTTGAGTCGTCCTGCGACCCCTTCGCCTATCGGGGCGCGCCACCCTATTTCGATAGTTAAAAACGAAATTGTGAATATCTTTGCCAATATAGGTTTTAACGTATCGGACGGACCTGAGATAGAAGACGACTGGCATAACTTTACTGCCCTCAACCTTCCTGAATATCACCCTGCTCGTGATATGCAGGACACGTTTTTTATACAAACTAATCCGGATATTCTCTTACGTACCCATACCAGTTCGGTGCAAATACGCTATATGGAGGGACATCAGCCACCTATACGGACGATTTCGCCGGGTAGAGTATTCCGCAACGAAGCTATTTCGGCACGTTCACACTGTTTGTTCCACCAAGTAGAAGGCTTATATATAGATAAAAACGTATCGTTTGCTGACCTGAAACAAACTTTGTTGTACTTTACTAAGGAGATGTTCGGCAAGTCGCGTATACGTTTGCGTCCGTCGTACTTCCCTTTTACCGAGCCGAGTGCTGAGGTAGACATCTATTGGGGACTTAATAACGAGGTGGATTACCGCATTACCAAAGGTACTGGTTGGTTGGAAATTATGGGTTGTGGTATGACTGACCCTAACGTACTTAAAAACTGTGGTTTTGATAGTGAGGTATACAGTGGTTTTGCCTTCGGTATGGGAGTTGAACGCATTGCGATGCTTTTGTACCAAATAGGGGATATACGTATGTTCTATGAGAACGATATGCGTTTCTTGGAACAGTTTAAAAGTGTGCTTTAAGTGTGGAAAAAGTAAAAAGTAAAAGGTAAAAGGTAAAAGGTGCGAGCCGCACGGGCAGATTAATTAGGAAATGAGAAAATGAGGAAATGAGGAAATGGGGAAATGAGGAAATGAGGAAATGAGGAAATGGGGAAATGAGGAAATGAGGAAATGAGGAAATGAGGAAATGAGCAAATGAGGAAATGAGAAAATGAGGAAATGGAGAAATGAGCAAATGAGGGAATGAGTTCTTAGGTCACAGGGAAACTTTGCCGAAGTGTGAGAAGCAATATACGAATTGCATAATTTGCAAAGCGCCAATATTTACATATAAATAAACAATGCTAAACCTTAAAAATATATTCTTTGCTTATGAAGGGCAAGACCCTATACTGCAAGACATTTCTTTTGAGTTGGCGCAAGGTGAGCACCTTTCGCTGATGGGAGAAAGTGGTTGTGGCAAGAGTACCTTGCTGAAAGCTATTTATGGTCTCATTGATGTGCAAGAAGGTACTATACACTTCCACAACGAGCGCGTAAAGGGCCCTTCTTGGCAGTTAGTGCCTGGGTTTAAAACGATGAAATACCTTGCACAGGACTTTGGGTTAGGCCCTTATCACACGGTAGCTGAAAATGTAGGAAAGTTTATCTCTAACCTCGATTTAACCTATAAAAAAGAGCGCGTAATGGAGTTGCTCACCTTGGTGGGAATGGAACGTTTTGCGCCCTTAAAAGCACTAAACCTCAGCGGTGGTGAGAAACAGCGTGTGGCATTGGCAATGGCATTGGCACAAGAACCTCAATTGTTATTGCTTGACGAACCTTTTAGTCAGGTGGATAATTTTAGAAAGAACGAACTACAACGCACTCTCTTCGCTTATTTGAAAGAGCAAAACATTAGTTGCATAGTGGCTACTCACGACGGTAAAGACGCACTTTCTTACTCCGATAAAACCCTTATAATGCGCAACGGGAAACTATTGTTTTTTAACAATACGCTCTCGGTTTATTTCCAAAATACCGATTATTACACTGCTTCTTTGTTTGGAGAAGTGAGTTGGCATAACGGTAAACTCTTCAAACCCCAACAGATTATCATTACAGCAACCTCTGATTGGGAAGCTACTGTACAATACTGTTATTTTCAAGGAGCACAATACCTTATAGAAGCTACTTCGGTAGAAGGGAAAGTGTACTTCTACAACGATACCCCCATAGAGAAAGGGGAGAAGGTGTGGTTGAGGATATTGTAGGGGGCTGTATTGTCCTTTTCAAAAATATTTGTACCTTTGCACCATAACAATACTTGCAAAGTATGGAAAAGATTAAAGAATTCTTAAAAAACTCAGGAAAGAAACTAGCTTGGCAATTTGCTTTTGCCATAGTGGCGTGTATTATATTAGTTTGGTGTGTATTGCAACTCTTGCGCATCTATACGGCGCACGGAGAGTACATTACAGTACCTAATTTGAGCAAGAAAACACTTACCGAAGTAGGGGTGATATTAGATAAGCAACAATTGCGTTATGAGGTGTTGGATTCTACTGAATACGACCCTAAATACCCTCCTCTATCGGTAATCAGTCAGACGCCTGAGGCTACCGAGAGAGTAAAGAAGAACCGCAAAATATACCTTAACATCAATCCGTCGGGCTATCATAAAGTAACAGTGCCTAAGGTGATACAAGTAACGCGCCGGAATGCAGTAGCTACCTTGCAATCGGTAGGGCTTGCCATCGGTAGAGTTACTTATGTGAACAATATAGGGAAGGATATGGTATTGGAGATGCAACACGACGGTAAACCTGTACAACCTGGCGATAAGCTTATTAAAACCTCACGTATAGACCTTGTGTGTGGCAACGGCTTAGAGGCTCGGGATACTATCCCTACCGAAATACCTATTGAAGAACTGATGGGGGACTAGTGCGAGCCGCACAGGCAGTCGTAGCACGACGGGCGGTGTGAGCCACACTAGCAAGTGTGAGTCGCACGGGCAAGTGTGAGCAATGCAGGCTATTATAAATTTAAACTTTGGTAAGGGGCGTAGTACGCACGCTATTAGAAACTTTGGCAAAGTTTGTGGCGTAAATGTAAGGTAATGCGTGATATAGACGAGATAGAAGATTTAGACGATTTGGAACCAGACGGAGAGGGAGCTCCTTCTCTTTACGAGCATTACTCCTTTACGGCGGGCAAAGGGCAAGAACCTTTGCGCGTGGATAAATTCTTGATGAACTTTGTAGAGAACGCCACCCGTAACAAGGTGCAACAAGCAGCCAAGCAGGGTAATATTTTTGTGAATGGCGAGCCTGTAAAGTCTAATCATCGTGTGAAAGCTAATGACGAAGTAAAGGTACTTTTTCCTCACCCTCCTCACGAGGATTTATTGGTGCCCGAGAATATTCCTTTAAACATAGTATACGAAGACGATAGCCTTTTGGTGGTAAATAAACCTGCGGGTATGGTGGTACACCCTGGTCACGGCAACTACAGCGGAACGCTCATCAACGCATTAGTATATCATTTTGAGAACTTGCCTAACAACAGTAGCAATCGTCCTGGGTTGGTACATCGTATTGATAAGGATACTAGTGGACTTTTGGTAGTGGCTAAAACCGAAGAGGCGATGTTACACCTTACTCAACAGTTTTTTAATAAAACTACTCAGCGCGAATATATAGCCCTTGTGTGGGGTAATATAGAAGAAGACGAAGGAACGGTGTGTGGTCATATTGGGCGACACTTAAAAGACCGCCTGCAAATGGACGTCTTCCCCGATGGTTCTCACGGTAAAGAGGCAGTAACCCATTACAAGGTGTTAGAGCGTTTTGGTTATGTAACACTCATTTCTTGCAAGTTAGAAACAGGGCGTACGCACCAGATAAGAGTACATTTAAAACACATAGGGCATACCCTTTTTAACGATGAACGTTATGGGGGCGACAAGATTCTGAAAGGAACGACTTTTGCCAAATACAAGCAATTTGTAGAGAATTGCTTTGCGGTATTACCTCGCCAAGCCTTACACGCTAAAACCTTAGGTTTTGAACACCCCATTACTCACAAGTACCTTAGCTTTGATAGTGAACTTCCTAATGATATGCAACAGTGTATAGAGAAATGGAGGAATTATAAGAAGTCGATGGTAAGTGATTAAGGGAATAATAAGAAGAAGACATAAAAATTGAGGATATAATAAACAAACAGCGGTATGAATAAAGCATTCATACCGCTGTTTGTTTTGTTAGTATATAATTGTTACTTGTTACTTAGGCTAAACAGATAACGTACTCCTGCAAAGGCTTGTACGCCTTGTGAAGGATAATACAACCATTTTTTATAGTGTTCACTGGTGAGGTTGTTGGCTTTTAAGAATACTTGCCAATGTTTGTTGAAAGTGTAATCGGCGTGGAAATTGATATCAAAATAACCTTCCAAAGAGAGCTTCTCGGGAATAGGATTTGCAACAGTTACGTAATCGAGGTCGTAACGTTTTCCTACATAAAAGAAGTCGAATCAGCAAATAGATTGGGTAATATTCTAAAATCGGTGAAGAGAGATACTCGTGTGCTGGGTAAGTTCCAAGCGGTTTTATTTTTCTGTACACGGGCGTTATAGTTATTATATCTTCCTTCAAAGGTAAAAGAGAAAACATCTTTTATATTTCCTCC
>NZ_JBPRKH010000029.1:0-34831 GCF_051417515.1 Capnocytophaga sp. G1920 | reverse complement strand
AATAAAATGTAAAAGTCTATGACACTGATAGAAATGTTATCTAGTATAGAGGATACTAGAAAAAGACGCGGTATCCGCCATAAAATGCCTAACTTCCTGATTATGTGCCTAACAGCAATAATGTCAGGTTATACTGGTTATCGAGAAATAGGCCGTTTCCTCAAAGAAAACCAATGGGAGTTTAAAAAGTATCTAACTTTCTGTAAAGTACCTACATATGGCTCTATTAGAAGGATATTTATGGAAATTGATTTTGATGATTTTGCCCAAAAATTCAATCAGTGGACTGCCCAATTTTTACCAATGTGTCAAGGTGAAACACTTGCTGTTGATGGAAAGGCTATTGCAGGAACTATTAAAGACACTCAAAATAACTATCAGAATTTTGTTTCATTGATAAGTGTTTTTGCTTCACAAAGAGGCATTGTATTAGCTTGTGATAAATTAGAGAACAAAAAAGAATCTGAAATTTATACCGTTCAAAGACTCTTACAAGCCTTAGACATTCAAGGTGAAATAATCACTTTAGATGCCTTACATTGTCAAAAAAACTCTTGAAACTATTATAAAGTCAAAAAATGACTACATAGTACAAGTAAAAGGTAATCAAAAAAAGCTTTTTGAGCAAATAAAAGCAAATGTTGCTACAAAAAAGTATTTAATGCACACTTACCAAGAGTGTTCTTTGCTAAGAGGTCGTGATGAATTGCGTATTACCAAAGTTTATAAAAATTTAGAGGGTATTTCTCCTGAATGGTTTGGTATAAAGCGAATTATAGAAACAACACGTTATGTCAAAACAAAGAAAGGTCAGACAATAGAGATAGTTTACCATATTAGCAGTGTAGCTAAGAATAAGGCTGATTTCTTTGCTAATCACATACGTTCTCATTGGGGTATAGAAAATCGTTTGCACTGGGTGAAAGATGTACAAATGAAAGAGGACAAGAGTAAGACTAAATCAGGTAATGCTCCTGAGAATCTTTCAATAATGAGAAATATATCAATTAACCTATTTCGTCTTAATGGAAAAGACTCTATCAAGTCAGCTATGGAATGGAGTATCATTAATTTCAAAGAACTTATGAATTTAATATATTATAAATCAAACATTTGTAACTCTATGTAACAGCCCTGGGGGCTAGGGGGATGTTATCTCCTAGTGCCTATGGCCTAAGGCCTAGTGCCTCTTCCTCTTTCTTTCGCCTCGAAACCTCGTTTTTAACATTTTTAGCACTGTTATATCGTGTTATAAGTCAATTACTTATATACCCTTTCTATACCAATCGTCCAAGATTCGTATAAGCTTCCTATAAGCTCTCTATAAGCTACCCCCACCCTCCTTACTCCCTTTTTTCACCAAAAACTCTCCCTCCTCTCTTCCGAATATTTTCGATATCTTCCGAACCCCTCAACGCTTCCCTATTTGCTAATTTTTTCCTCGCCTGCCGTGCTATGATTGCCCGCCGTGCTACGATTGTCTGCCGTGCTACGGTTGCCGTGTTACGACCTCGCACCTCCGAGCTTCTCAGAAACCTTTCAAATAAAAAACTGCCCACATTACTGCAGGCAGTTTTTATATCACATCTCATTTGTTAATTTCCTCATTCCCTCATTTTCTCATTTTCTCATTTCCTAATTACCTCCACCCATTTACCATTGGTACGGGTGTTGTAGCGGTTGCTGTACATTGCCTCAGCATAAGTACCCGGCAGATAATAGTGTCCCGCATACGAAGCATTTAGCTTGAGCTTGATATACTTCGTTTGTTTGGCTTTTAGCGATAAGTAGAAATTCGCACGGTCGTCACGGAAATCAGTGTAGTCTATATAGCCGTTGCCATCACCTTCGTCGTAATCCGTAAAGCGAGTGTTTACAATCTCCCAGCCCGAAGGGATAATTTGGGTGAGTGCTACATTGTCTACTCTCTCCCCTGTGAGGTTTGTTATCTCAATAGTAGCTACAAACTGAGTGCTTTGTCGCAAATTGGTCACATCAAGTGTGTGTCCGTTGTTATCGCGGTAAGTCGTGTTAAGAGCCAATCCGTTTTGCATAGCCAACTCTTTGCCTACAGGTAATATACCACTGGTAATGAGGCGTACATAGAGGGTTTGGTTGCCGTTGTTCTTCACTTGTAAAGTCTCATTGCCTTTGGCTGCAAGCGTCTTCTGTAGTATTGGCTCGGTAGATTTTAAGTTTTCGGTTTTACCACCCAAAGTATAACTAGCTGCTATATTTCTACCGCTCTTGTTCTTTTGTACGTATTTTGCCATTGCATAAAGCGAATAGGCTGTAGTTTGAGTGCTGAGCCAATCGTTAGTCGAGAGCTTTTCGGCAATTTCCAATGCCCAGCGTCCTGCATCTTCTTTCCTACCGATAAGCAAAGCGGTTTCCATTGCCATTGCTTTATTGCGCAACACCGAGCCGTAATAGCTATCGGCATCGTCGTCTATGGAAGTAGTTTGGAAGAGCTTTTCAGCGGTTTGCTTTTGTCCGGCAAGAGCGTAGGCAGCTGCCAAAGTGCGTTTAGCGTTAGGAGTGAGCTCACTGAGTTCACGCAAGCGGTTCATAGCACCTATGTTAGGATTTCCGGCAAGAGCCAAGGTATAGAGGCGATAGGCTTGGGCGAAATCGTTTTGGTATTTACCCTCGTAACGCCATTGGCGCGCTTCATTGTTCTGATAGTCGAGCCAACGCTGTTTGCTACCTGAGGGCAATACATAACCTTTCTTCTCGGCTTCTACAAAAAACTGACCTATATAGGAGGTTACCCAATCATCGGCATATTTGCCTCCTTTCCAATAGGTAAAGCCTCCATTAGAGAGTTGGTTTTCATACAATTTACTAATGGTAGCACTTACATTGCGGTTCACCTCGTCCGCTTTTTCTTTAGAAAGGGTTACAAAGTCAGCTAAGAAAAGTTGAGGGAACGCCCCCGAAGTGAGTTGCTCGCTACAACCGTGTGGATAAGCGATAAGATAACCCAAACGCTGGGTGAGGTTCACCCCTGGGAAGCTCGATACTTCTAATACAGTTTTGGCTTTTTCACCAAAGAGATTGATGTTTAGAGAATGCGACTGTCCGCCTTGTAGTACGGCGTTTTGTACTACATAAGTAACGGGATTAGGGTTGTACACATCCATTTCCACCTCATAAGTCGCTTTTTCCTTACCCGAAGTAGCAATGATTTTCACCTTACCGATACCTGTTTGCGAGGTGGTTTCAAGTTCAAAGTAAGCCATTTGCTCCCCTGTCTTCTCAAAGTGCAACTGTTGGTCGCGTGAGCTTACTACTTTAAACAAACCGTTAGTCTCTACTTGTAGCGATACGTTCTTCACTTGTTTTTCCATAGCAAAAACGGTTACCGGCAACACGATTTTCTCATTAGGCACTGCTTTGCGTGGTAAGGAACCTAAAATCGATAACGGACTCACCACAGGTATATCTTTTTTCTCAGCACTACCATAGGCATTGCCTTTCACATCGCTGGCTACTACCATCACACGAGCAGAACCCATATAGTTAGGAATTTTCACGGTATGGGTATTGCCTGCTCCTTTTTTTAGTTCAAACGGACCTCTAAATATCACAAAGGGTTTGAAGCGGTTTGCTTTCTGTGCATCGGCACCGCCTAAATCTTCATCTCCTCCTATACTGAACGCTTGATTGATAGTACCTCCATAAGCACCTATTACATCATCGTACACGTCCCAAGTCTTTACTCCAAGAGCAGTTTTGCTGAAGAAAGTATTCCAAGGGTTAGGAGTTTTGAAGCGGGTGAGGTTTAGGAGTCCATCTTCTACGATAGCCAAAGTGTATGTCATCGGTTTACCCGATTTCTCACTTACTTTTATCTGTACCTTTTGGTTAGGTACCAATCGCTCGGGCATTTGGATTATAGGATTGAGGACGGTATTCTTGTCTACCACTTTCACCGGTATCACCCCATAGAGGCGTATAGGCGCATCATTGAGCGTTTTGTTGTGCGGTTGCAAGAGGGTAACATAGAAATACACATTAGGCGTCATTTTATTGGTGATAGGTACCTCAAAAGTAGTTTCTTTATTAGCGGTCTCTACCCAGTGAGTTTCGAGTACATCGTTGCCGTTTTCTACCGAGATAAGCGCACGACCGCCTTTGTCTGACGGAAAACTAATCTTAGCTTTTTCACCTACGCTGTATTCTTTTTTGTTAGTACCCAAAGCGAGCATTACCGCTTCACTACCCTCACTGCCACGCGATTTGCCAGTCCAGTCACCCCAATCAAAATAAGCAGTTGTGCCACACTTATGACCGCTTTGGTCATCGGTAAGCATAATAAAATAGCGACCCCAGTCGGCATCCGGAATATTGAGTGTAAAACGTGCTTTACCACTGCTGTCGGTAGTGATGTTTTTAGTGGTGTAAATAGCATTGCTACTACTGCTATTGTAGGTAGAGATATTCTGGTTCGAGGCGTCCCACCACCAGTTCCAGCCTACTTTATACACGGTTACCGATACGTCTTTATGGCTGAGCGGTTTGCCGTCTTCACTGAGTACTACTGCATCGAAAGTGTGGTTTTGTTGGGTGTTGTAATAATCGTATTTGTTGGTTTCGGGCAAGCGTAAACCTACGTACTCACTATAAGGTGAGAAAGAGGCGGTACTCACATCGGTACTGAAATCGCCACCACTTTCGTTGGCTTGGGTGAGGAAGTTCACTTTTAGCATACCAGGAGCATCTAAGTCGTTCGTTCTGAAGTAGAAATTCGCATTCCCGTTGCTATCGGTACGCCCTTCAAATACGTTCATCTCTTCGCTCTCAAACTGATAAGCGCGATTGTTGAATACGTATTTTTCATAACCTTTGAAGGCAGTTTCTAAGGGGTAGAACTTCGCTTTCACGCTCACACCTGTATTACCTGCTGGAGAGCCGTGTAACCACAACACTTGCAAGCGCACATTGTCGCCCTTTTGGCTGATAAGTTTACCGTTGAGGTTGTTCTCTATCTTCAAGCGGTTAGGCTTAATGGTTTCAATCTTGATGCGTTTGCTGAATTTTGTAGCCCCTGCCGAGATACTCACATTCCAGTTGCCCGTAGGTGCATCGGAGTTGGTTTTCAGTCCAAATACATACTGGTTAGTAGGGTTGCTACTCTGCATACGTTCAGCAATCACCTTGCCATAAGGGTCGGTAAAGCGCAGTTTGATAGGCAGTTTTTCAGGGGTCTTTTGGGCAAAGTCGTTCAATATAAAGCCCACATAAATGCTATCACCGGGTCGCCATACGCCACGTTCGGTATAGATAAAACCGTTGAGCCCTTTCTGTAAGCGCATACCATCTACATCGTATTTGCTTACCGACTGTGGTGCGCCGTCGTCTAACTTCACATAAGTAGTGAATTTGTCTTTTTTCACTTTGGCAAAGTAAGCACGGCTACTGAGATTTAACCGTAGTATTCCCTTACTATCGGTTTTGCCTTCTTGTATTTTCTGTTGTTGGTAGCTGAATACCTCTACTATTGCTCCATCTACCGGTTTGGTAGTGAGCAAGTCGTTTACTACTATGGTAAAGTTGTTCGTTTGTCCTTTTTTTACAATTACCCCAAGGTCGGAAGCAAGCACATTGGTACCCACCGTTCTGCCGTAGTAATAATTGTCTTTACAAGGACTATCCTCGTCTTCTTCCCAATAGAACTCTTCGTCGTAATCATAGTATTGAGAGTAGGTTACATCGTCGTCATTTAATGGTTTTTGTTCAAACGAAAGGTCAAGAGGTTCTTCGTTTTTAGCACCACAAGCGTAGAGTGAATAGTTTTTGGTCATTCCTAATTCTACGCGGTAAATTGCCCCTGGTTCGGGCGTAATCACCGAAGCAAGGTCGAGCGAATAAGTATTCCACTCGTTCAGCGGATAGAGCGCACTGTCGTTCAGTTTGAGTACTTTCCGTGCAATAGGCTTGCCTACACGCTGTATATACGAGCCTCCGCCCAAATCGTTATCTTGTAAAAACTGAAAGATATTGTTCTCGAAAATGCGGTATACCGTTACATTCACCGCGCGCAAGTTGATAGTTTGGAAGTTGATTTTCAAATTCTGTGAACTTGGTAGGATAGTACCGCTCTTAAGGAAGCGAATATCGGGTTTCTGCTGTAAAAATTTGATGTCAAAAGTCGCTTCTTTTTCCAAGCGGTCTCCGTAGATATTCTTGATACCTTTAGAAACGTGTACCTTGTAGTCGCCTTCTTTTTGCTCCTCTCGGAAGACTTTCACCACGTTGCCGTTTACACTGTATTTCAGTGCTGTATTGGTATTGCTGAGGCTTATGAGTCCTGTAAAATCTTGCTCTTTTTCTAAGGGGTCAGAAAAGTTTACACTGAAAGCCTGATTGGCACCATCGGTTTTAGCGTTCAGTGCCTTGAATACCCCCTTTTGCGGAATAGTATAAGAAAAAGGTATGAGGTTTTCTTCTGGTATGTCTTTAACGTCCCATTTTATTTGGAGAGTTTGTTCTTTGTTGAGACGAGGCAAGCTGTCGAAGATAATCACAAACTTGTTATTAGTGCCTTGCGACTGGAACTTTACACCTACTTTCTTCCCATCAAGAGTTGCTTTTAAAATCTCTTTAGCAGTTTCGTAAGGTATCTGGTCATTAGCCAAGAGTTCAGCACTAAGAAAATAATAATCACGGTTGTACGACTGTAACTCGTTTGACCTTACTCGAAAGGCTTGTTGAAAAGTTTTCACTGTAAAGTTGAAAATCTCCAGTTCCTTTTTTGGTACTGCATAGAGCTTCTTCACGTGAAACGACACGCGGTACTCTGTGTTTTGAACCAAAGGTTTTTCAGGCACAAACTCTACAAGTGTAGGGTTTACGCACACCACTTTTCCTTTCACCTTAGGCGAAATTTCAAAGAGGTTAAGGTCGTTCACCTTGTCCATTTTGTCTTGCGACAAGGGTTCGTTCAGTAGTATTTTTATTCCTGAGTGAGCAGAGATAAGCCCTGAGGTATACCCTGAAATATAATCTTTAAAAGCTAGTGGGTCGCTGTTGAAATTTACATTCTTCTTACAAGCGATAGCGACCAACAACGCTATCAGTACAAAGCTTATTTTTTTCATATTTTGATCACACTAATATTTTTAAGGTACAAAGGTAGGAATTAATTATCAAATTAGCAAATGCTTTCTGAAAAAGCGTACCCTCTAAAAATAATACTTGTGTCGCTCACTCTAATTGTTTGTACTGTTACGACTGCCTGTGAGGCTCGCTCTTAATTAAAAATCTGCTCTAATATTTTAAAGGTGATGAGGTAGGTAGGCTTTACTCCCGTAGTGCCCAAGCCTCCTGAGGCAAGAGTGCTACCAGTTTCCAAAGGATTGTCGGAAGCGTAGTAGGCATAACGCACTTTCACATCTTCACGTATACTCTTGCGTATTTTTGATGCCGACTGTATGGCTTTTTGGTAATGTACACCTTCCATCTCTAAGCCTACTGCATTCCACGTAGAGTGTAGGAAGAATTTTAATATATCTTTGTTTTGTAGCGAAGTTCCCAGTACAGTAATCATAGAGCCCTCAAACACTTTCAGTCCATTACCTTCAAAGTCGGCTTTGGTAAATTCGTTGTGGAAAGGATAGTTATCTGCTGTACCTTCGAAGATGTGTGCAGTAGGAATCATTAGGTCTCCTTTCTCACCTTCCAAGATGCCTGCCTTACCCATAATTGAGATAGAAAGCACGTCTAAGAAATAGGTCTTGCCTCCTTTGTGGTAAGGTTTTAGTAGCTCATCTATGGTCTCAAAGGCTTGTTCACCAAAAGCGTAGTCCATTACAAAAATCACAGGTTTTTCTCCCTTTTCAAGATGATGTACTTCGTATGGTGTATCTGTAAAGTCTATTTTGGCAGTATCAAACAGTTGCACATCGATGTTTGTGCCAGAAGTATCGTCTACCGAAATCATTCCGTGTTTATGAGCGTATTCCTTCACTTTTTTGCGTAAAGGTTCACTTTCGGGCAGACTTAGGAGTTCGAAGAGTTCTATGCGTGAGCTTACTTCCACTTCTTTGGCAAGTGCTTTTTCAGCAAACAAGCTGTTCATCACGCTGTGCATATTGGCACTGATGATGTGTAACGGGCGTTCTAAGAGTCCATTTTTTAGTAATATATGCTTGATGTGTTCCGCCCATATCTCTCCGTGCAGATGATGCCCGATACGCTCGCGCAATACAGTGCTAAAGGTGATAGTGCGCTTATCGTCGTTCACGCGTTCGTTCAGAGCGAGCTTGCCTAACCAGTAAATAATGTGGATAAAGCGGTCGGGTAGGGTAGGAGTAGCTAAGGCTTTGTAAGCCCCCAGCACCTCTTCAAAAGTGCGCCCTAAAAGGTTGCCTATGTGTATAAAGGTAGCCTCACGCTCGGCAAGGGTGAGTTTATTCTTTTGTATATTGGCTTCTAATTTTGCCCAATCGTGCGAAATTTTATTGTCGTCTAACAGAATGCGGTCAGCAATTTTGTGTGACTCTATAAATAGGAAAGTAAGGTGCGTAAGCACGTCGTAAATATCCGAACGACCACGAGTGATTTCAATATTCATCTGCTCAGGGTCTATACGGTAACAATTGCGGCGACGTTTCGGCGGGATAATAGGCTTGAAGTGCGATTGGCGGTATCCCTCATCAGCAATTAGGTTGATGTATTTACACTGCTCAATCCCTTCAGGCAGACGGTCAAGTACGTAAATAAGCCCGCTCAGTTCCGATTTGCTCTCAGCAATACTACCATAGATTTCTGGGCGCAATACCAGCAGTGATTCCCGTAGTGCCTCGCCCGAGATACCCATAGGTTTATAGAAACCCCTTGAAAAGAGGTGTCTCATCGTTACATACATACGCTCTATAGCGTTCGTTGATTCCTGTGCTCTACTTTTCATATAATTCTTCTACTTTCTCATAAACCAAATCCGGCTCCCAACCGCGGTACAGTAGGTAATTAGCCAGTTTAGCTTTAGCTTTATAAAGGTTCTTTTCTTTAATGGTAGCTTGTTTTTTCTCAGCCACTATCTCAAAAGTATCTATGTATTCTTCTTCGTCAATTTCTTCTAAGCCCACTTCAATATTGTAATCCGAAAGTCCTCTGGTTTTCAGTTCCCGTTCTATGCGCACGCGTCCCCATTTTTTGATGCGAAACTTACCACGGGCAAAGCTTTTAGCAAAGCGCTCTTCGTTTAGGAAGCCGTTCTGTATCAGGTGTACCACTATATCATCAATAGCCAAAGGTATCATACCCATCGCACGCAGTTTTGTTACTACCTCGCGGTGGCAACGCTCTTGGTAGGCACAATAGGCTTCCAGTCGCTCTTTTGCCTCTTGTACGGTATAGGTCTTTGCAGTAGCTTCCATTATATTTTGTAATTGGGCAAAGATACAAGAAAAGCTACCAATACGGTAGCTTTCTTTTAATAATAACTTCTTTACAATCTTTTACTAACTTAATTTTGTGGGAATTAGAGCTGTGATTAGAATATAGCTGCTAAATCTTTTTTGTACTTAGCGAGTAAAGCTCTTGTTATACCATAGTTTGCTTTAGTCGAGTCTACTACTAAATAAATGAAATAACTACCATTTGCTGACACATCAATAATGTGATTTTGGTCAGTTAAAACAATTACAATCTCATCTATTTTTTCCTTAGTAGCCAATCCTAATGCTTGAAGTGCATTTTGTTTAGCCTTCACTACCTCTAAGTTATAAGCAGAACCTAAGTTAGGGTCAAAACTAGGATCTACTGATTCTGCACCGTAAGAAACCCCTGAACGTACTTCAGTTACTGAAACGGCGATAAAACCAGGAATGTTCTCTTTTACATCCTGAATGAATTTGTCTAAAACGTTTGTCATCTTTTTGAAATTTTTACTTTGTGGATTAATTATTTAGTTAAAAAGTGAGGCATCGAGCGGATTTGAACCGCTGTAAAAGGTTTTGCAGACCTCTGCCTAGCCCCTCGGCCACGATGCCTTTTTATGTTTTGTAGTATCAGCGTGCAAAGTTACTACCTTTTTTTTAATTAGCAAGTTTTTTCTGTTTTATTTTTACACTCACCGAGGCTACGTCGCCATTAATAGGGGGATTGATTTTCGCAATTTCAAGTGTTATCTTCTGAACCTCAGAAAGCTCTTTGAATATCCTGTCTATAATACGACCCGCTACGTGCTCTAATAATTCCGACCGTATAGCCATCTCTTCTTTTACAATCTTGTTCAAGTGTACATAGTCTACCGTGTCAGCAAGTCGGTCGCTCTTAATAGCTTTTTCAAGAGGAACTTTCACCTTCACATCCACGCGGTAATCACTCCCTATAATGCCCTCTTCAGCAAGGCACCCGTGATTGGCGCGAACGCGTATGTTCTTTAAGATAATATGTTGCATTCTATATTGTTATACTACTATCGCTGTGCACATTTACAGTTACTTACTCCTTGGAATAGGTCAAGACCTAAGGTTATCACGTGAGTTCCTGAGTTGTATCTGATAAGTTCGTTTAAGTGGAGTTGGTAAGAGTATGCAAAGTATACCATTCCGCGTTTGAGCCCTGCCATAGGACCAATGTTTAGTGGTTTGAAGATTTGGTCATTTAACGAGCGATAATTCACCCCTACCCAATAATAATCGTCTAAATCCATCCAGCGGAATTTGAGGTTAAAATCAGTAGTAGAACGCCCGTCGCTTTCGTAGTACTGATAGAGTACTGAAGGCTCTATTTCAAAACGACTGTTCTTGTCTTTTTTATAACGGTATCCTGCGTAAACAAGGTAGTTGCGCAAAGCCTTAGGCTCTTCTTTGTAGAAACGCTCAATATCCTTGTTTAAGATGTTTAAACCAGATAGGTTTACAAACCATCTTTTATAGCGGTAAAGCACCGCTACATCAAAGTTGTGATTCACAGTAAAGCGGTCGTTAGTAACTTGTGGGTCAGGAATATTGTCGAACTTGTCGATATCAATCCTAAAAGTGTTCAAGGCATACGAAATACCAAATGAAATAAAGTGGTTGTCATAACGGTCAAGTGTAAGGTGGTGCGCAAACGTAGCTTTACCCCCCATTTGCTTGGTATTCCCGTTGCGGTCATTATAAAGCATAAGCCCCACGCCACTGCGTTCTCCTAAACGCATATCTCCCGCAAGCGATTGATAATCAGGAGCGCCCTTAACGCCTACCCATTGAGTGCCTGCTGAAAGACGTATTCTCACAAAGTCCCCAATACCTGCATAGGTAGGGGCAATAAGAAATTCGCTATCTGCCAAATATTGGTTCATTTGTGGCAAGTTCAGCTCTTGCGAAAGAGCTTTCCCTCCCATTGTGCATAGTGCGAGCATTAACAATACTATTCTTTTCATTGTCGATAAAAATTTACTTAAACTATTTTCTTGCTATAAAATTACTAATTATCTCACAACACCTATATAGTACGTAGCTATAGTGTGCAAAATTTTCAGCAAATATACTCATTATTTTTTTACTGCACTATTTTTTTACAAAAAAAATGTGCATATTTAACACATTTATATTTTTATTAACATTTTTGAAGCTGTTTTTCAGCTTTTTATATTTTTATGTTTTGTGAATAATTAACATATAAAAATAGCCTATTTATACTTTTTTATGAAGATTATAATGCTAAAAACGGCTTTTGATGCGTTTTTTTATATGTGTAAAAAACACCGTATCTTAATGACCCCACCTAAGCAATTTTAACGTTTCAAAATGATGATTTTTTCTATAAACCACAAAAATTCTCCCCTACACTACTCTAAAATCACCCTTCCGTCATTATTCTCCCTCCACTCGTCTCACAAGTCCGAACCATTCTCTCTGCCCGACCTCATTGGAGATTGCTTTGTAGGAGTATCAACTTTGCCAAAGTTTTTGCCCGTGTCGCTCACACTGCCTGTGTAACTCACACCTTTGCCAAAGTTTGTGGCGCTCTTCGTTTGTCCCTCGCTGGTGCGTTTCTTATAGCTCGTACCCCCATTTACTAATTTCCAAATTTGCTAATTCTCTCATTTTCTAATTTACTAATTCCCTTTTCCGTCACTACACTCCCCCCTATTACCTATGCATCATAACACTTTGCCAAAGTTTGAAACTTTGGCAAAGTTAATGGTATTTCCTAATTTAACTGCCCGTGCGGCTCGCAATTCCCCATTTACTAATTTTCTAATTTTCTAATTCCCTAATTATCCCTTCTCCTTTCCGTCACTACATTCCCCCTTTGGAGGTAGCCAGCGACAGCTGGGTATGTGCCCCGCGAGAGCGGAGTATGTGAGAAGGGGGAGGTTTTCTTTGATTTTCCGTCACACTCCCTCCTATTGCCTGTGGCCTAAGGCCTAGTGCCCATTCCCTTTTCTTTCGCCTCGAAACCCTGTTTTTACCATTTTTTGCATCGTTGTATCATATTATGAATCAACCTTTTATATACCCTTTCTATACCAATCGTCCAAGATTCGTATAAGCTTCCTATAAGTTCTCTATAAGCTAACCACACCCTCCTTACACCCTTTTTTCATCAAAAACTCTCCCTTCCCCCTTCCGAACTTCTCCGTTTCCTTCCGATAGCTCCTATGCGTCACTTTTTGCGGTATGCACTTTGCCAAAGTTTTTGCCTGTGCGGCTCGCACCTTTGGCAAAGTTAAAAAGGTATTATTGGCATTTCCCTCATTTCCTCATTCTCTCATTTCCCTGCCCGTGCGGCTCGCACCTCATTTTCTCATTTTCTCATTTTCTAATTTCCTCATTCTCTCATTTCCCTGCCCGTGCGGCTCGCACCTCATTTTCTCATTTTCTCATTTTCTAATTTCCTCATTCTCTCATTTCCCTGCCCGTGCGGCTCGCACCCAAATTCTCTAATTTTAATTGTATACAACCTAACGCTTTTTTTCTTATCTTTGTAATTTAATATAAAACATTCTTACTTTCTAAGTATACTAACCAATGAAAAAGCAACTTTTCTTTATCGCACTCTTACTCCTTACCGTCTTTGCTTGTGCACAAAAAAAGCCTATTAAAGTGGCGTGTGTAGGCAATAGTATTACCTATGGCTATGGTATTGAAAACCGCGAACAAAACAGCTATCCTTCGGTGCTTCAACGTCAGTTAGGAAAAAGCTATGAGGTGGAAAACTTTGGTCATTCAGGAGCTACTTTGCTCAGCAAAGGGCATAAGCCTTACATTCAGCAAGAAGAATACAAAAAAGCACTCGCCTTTGCAGCAGATATTGTGGTCATTCATTTAGGTATTAACGATACCGATCCTCGCAACTGGCCTAACTACCGCGATGATTTCGTAAAAGATTATCTGTCTCTCATTGCATCGTTTAAAAAAGCGAACCCCAAAGCACGTATCCTCATCGCTCGTATGACCCCACTCGCACATCGCCATAAGCGATTCGAATCTGGCACCCGCGATTGGCACGCCGAAATACAACAAGCCATAGAGCGCATCGCCAAGCAAGCGGGCGTCCAACTTATCGACTTCCACGAGCCTCTATATCACTTCCCTCAAATGCTCCCCGATGCGGTACACCCTAATGTTCAAGGGGCGGCTATCTTGGCACAGGTAGTTTACAGTGCCATTACAGGCGATTACGGAGGTTTGCACCTCCCCGCTATCTATTCCGATAATATGGTGTTGCAACACGGCATACCTCTCACCCTGGGCGGTATCGCCAATACAGGTACAAAAATCACTGTGAAGATAGGCAAACAACAACTCACCACTACCGCCGATACCAATGGCAAATGGCAAGTAACCTTATCGCCACTTACTGCCAAAGAAACCTATACGCTCCAAATCACAGCAGGTAAAGAAAAACGTACCTTTACCAATGTAGTAGCCGGCGAAGTATGGCTCTGCTCAGGGCAATCGAATATGGAGTTTTATATGAATCAAACTTCTACGGGCGAAAAGGATATTCCGCAAGCCGATAATCCTAATATCCGTCT
This sequence comes from Capnocytophaga sp. G1920, assembly GCF_051417515.1. Lineage (NCBI taxonomy): Bacteria > Pseudomonadati > Bacteroidota > Flavobacteriia > Flavobacteriales > Flavobacteriaceae > Capnocytophaga > Capnocytophaga sp. G1920. Next base: position 20,850 of record NZ_JBPRKH010000029.1, on the reverse strand, counting down.
GTTTGATATGAAAGAACGCTGGCGTACCGACCCCGTAGAATGGAATGCCTCAGTATTAGATTCGCTCAACCATTTGCAATATTACCGCCCTGCTCAGTGGCAAGTGTGCTCTCCTAAAACAGTAAGCCATTTTTCTGCGGTAGCTTATTACTTCGGTCGTACCCTTCAAAAAGATTTGGATATGCCTGTGGGGCTCATTTGTAATGCTGTGGGGGGCTCACCTACCGAAGCGTGGATAGACCGCCGTACTTTGGAATACAACTTCCCAAGTATTCTTTATAATTGGCGTGAAAACGATTTTATAATGGATTGGGTGCGCTCTCGTGCTTCCAAGAACATCAAAAAGTCTACGGATAAGCTCCAACGTCACCCCTATGAGCCTGCTTATTTATTCGAAGCGGGAATACTCCCTTTAAACCATTATGCTATCAAAGGGGTAATATGGTATCAAGGCGAATCGAATGCGCATAACAAGGACGCTCATAGCAAGTTGTTTCCTCTATTGGTGAAGAGTTGGCGCACTGAGTTTGGCAATCCACAAATGCCTTTTTACTACGTACAGCTATCCAGTATCAACCGTCCGTCGTGGGGTTGGTTTAGAGACAGTCAACGTCGATTGATGAAAGACATACCACACAGCGGAATGGCAGTATCTTACGACCACGGTCACCCCACCGATGTACACCCAAAGAACAAACAACCCATAGGCGAACGCTTAGCGCAATGGGCTTTGAATGATACTTATGGCAGGACAAATATAATCCCTTCAGGACCTTTGTTCCGTTCAGCGACTTTCAGTGGGAAAGTAGCCACAGTTTCTTTTCAGTATGCACAAGGCTTGCATACCGCCGATGGCAAGCCCTTACGCGGTTTTGAACTTTCTGACGGCAATGGTATTTTCTATCCTGCTACCGCCGAAATAGTAGGTGAAGAAGTGAAAGTAACCAGCGACCAAGTCGCTACCCCTAAAACCGTGCGCTACGCCTTTACCCCTGTTACCGATGCCAATTTAGTAAATCAAGCCAACCTCCCTGCCAGTACCTTTACAAGTGAAGAATAATGGTTAGAGGTTAACGATTAGTGATTAATATAAAGACAGTTCGATATATATAATGCTGATTTACAGTTGTGTTTATATTTTAATCTGTAAAATCCAGCAACGCAGTTGCCAATCCGTGCGCATCACATTTGTCAATTATCAAATATCAATTGAAGACTATCCGTGCAATCCGTGTAATCTGTGCGTAGTCTGCGAGCTGGCATAGCAGAGTATGTGTCTAAAGGCAACTTGTTGCCTTTTTGTTTGATTTTTTAAAGATTTATAAGATTTCTGTAGCGTAAGCTACACTTTTCTTATATAGAACTCACGTTAGTTATTTTATGTCCGATAAGTCTAACCAGTAGAATGAGAGATATTAGAAGATAGTAGCTCTATAAGTTCGATTAATGTTCAATTATAATTTAATTAATCATCATCGTAGAGCCACTGTAGACCCACTGAAGACCCACTGTAGTTTCGTTTGAAGTATATTTAAAGTCCATCAGAATTGGTTTGCAAATTTTGCGTCGCTACACTTTACCAAAGATTTGCCCGTGCGGCTCGCACCTCATTTCCTAATTTTCTTGAGGGCTTCGGCTACATCGTTATATGTTACGGTTTTATCTTTAAAATAAGAAGAAAGTACACGTTTTTCCTCTTCGGTAGCCCCTAATTGATTAAAAATGTTATTCAAGTGCATTTTCATATGCCCCTTCTGGATTCCCAGACTAATCAGCGAGCTTACAGCCGAAAAGTTCTGTGCTAACCCCACACAAGCCACTATTTGCATTAGCTCACGGGCGTTAGGCTTTTCAAGGATTCCAAGAGCCGTTTTTACCAAAGGGTGCAATGTAGTAAGTCCACCCACGGTACCCAAAGCCAAAGGGAGTTCAAGGGCAAAGAAGAAAGTATCACCCTCTATCCACGCAGCCGATAAGCTCTTGTACTGCCCGCTACGAGCAGCATAAGCGTGCGCACCAGCTTCTATGGCACGAAAATCATTACCCGTAGCCAAAATTACCGAGTCAATACCGTTCATTATACCTTTGTTGTGAGTGGTAGCACGGTACACATCAGCATTGGCAATAGCGAGAGCTTGCACAAATTTCTTCGCAGCTTCAGCACCTTTTAAGTGGGCAATCTCCAACTCCTCAATAGGGCATTGCACTTTTGCGCGCACCAAACAGTTAGGCACATAGTTCGAGAGTATCGACATTACGATTTCATACTTATCACCGATAGAGGCGTCTCGTTCCGCTTCTTCTCTAAACGTCTGTGCAAAGGATTCTAAGCACGAATTGATGAAGTTCGCACCCATAGCGTCTAAGGTTTCAAAAGTAGCCGAAAGCTGATAATAGTATGCCAAAGCATCGGTTTTGTCTACTAAGGTAAGAGAAGTAATGCCACCCCCGCGTTTTTCCATATTGGCAGTAATGGGTTGCGCTTTGGCGAGCATCAAGGGTTGTATGTGGTTGAAGAAGTTTTCTAAATTAGTTTTTTCACCGTAGAAGAAGAAATGTACGTGCCCTGTTTTTTCGGTAGAAAGCACTTCGGTATGAAAACCACCACGGCTTTGCCAGAATTTAGCTGCCCTGCTAGCAGCTGCCACCACCGAGCTCTCTTCAATAGCCATAGGTACAGTATAAGTGCGCCCGTTGATGAGGAAGTTAGGAGCTACCGCAAAGGGCAGATAGTAGTTAGAGACCGTATTTTCAATAAACTCGTCGTGCAGTTTTTGAAGGTCAGTATCAGCGTTGTGGTACTTTTCAAAAAAAGATGCAGCATTCTCTATATTAGGGAAATAAGTATCGCAAAGCCACGCAATCTTTTGGGATTTGGTAAGTTTAGAAAAACCGTCTATCTGTTTCATCAGTTGTTAAGTATTAGAGTTCAGCTTCTAGTTTGGGAGGCAAAGGTAATAATAATTAATATATTCGCAAGTTTGTTCATTTACAAAATATTTTGTACCTTTGTACTTTACAATAACAAAAATCAATATAGAATGAAAAGAACAAAACTATTTTTAGCTGTAATGTTATTCAGCAGTATAGCGATGTTACAGGCACAGGTAAAGCCAGGTTTAGAAGTGAAAATAGGAGGCAATATAGCAGGACTTTATTACGCCGATTCTTCTAATAGTGATAGAACTTTTACCCCAGGTTTTCATACGGGGGCGTTGTTCAGTTTGAACTTCCCTACCGGATTTGCTCTTGAAACAGGTTTAATGCTCAACACCAAAGGGCAAGCCTATGAGTATAAATATAAAGAAGGTAAAGAAAAACAAATCAGTGAGTTGCATTACACTTATGGTTATTTAGAGATGCCTTTTTATGTAGGCTATAAACTTAAACTCAGGAATGTAAAACTCGTTTGGAAAGCAGGTCCTTATGTAGCAGCTGCTTTGTGGGGCAATAGTCGTGAAGAATGGGCTTACTACAAGAAAGATAAGTTAAAGGACTATAAAGTAACCAATCGCCATTCCCTCAGCATAGGTAATCGTTCTTCTGATGATTTACGCCCTTTTGATGCAGGATTAAACTTAGCCACAGGCGTAGAAATTAAACGATTTACAGCAGGCATTCAGTACGGTATTGGTTTCAGCGATGTGCTCCCTAACCGTTCTGAGAGTACCTCAAACCAAGTGTTTAGCCTTTCAGTAGGATACAGAATATTTTAAATAGGAAAGTATAGTATAAAATAAAAAACAAAAGCCTCAGCGTAATGCTGAGGCTTTTGCAATTCCTAATCCTTAAAAATATGAAAAATTTCCTCTATGAAGAAGATCTCGTGGTACCTCCAGGAATCGAACCAGGGACACAAGGATTTTCAGTCCTTTGCTCTACCAACTGAGCTAAGGTACCTTCTTTCATTACGGGTGCAAAAGTAATACTATTTTCGAAACTTGCAAAATATTGAGCAAATATTTTGCAAGTTTTTTATTCTTTATTTTATAATTTACTAATATTCAGGTTTGTCTTTTGGATATTTTGCCATAAACGACTCTACTTTTTTCACCATATTTTCCGAACCACAGAAGAAAGGCACCCGCTGATGTAGCTTTGTAGGCTTGATGTCCATTATACGTCCATAACCATCTGAAGCTTTACCTCCTGCTTGCTCAGTAAGAAAAGCCATAGGATTGCACTCATAAAGCAGGCGTAATTTACCTCGTGGCGTACGTGTACCTTGCGGGTAAATATAAATCCCGCCTTTGAGCATATTGCGGTGAAAATCGGAGACCAAAGAACCTATATATCGAGAGGTGTAAGGACGGTCGTCCTCTAATGCTTGGCAATATTTGATATAATCTTTTACTCCTTGTGGGAAATGCACATAATTTCCCTCATTAATCGAATAAATATTACCATTTTTGGGATATCTCATATCAGGGTGAGAAAGGTAATAAGTACCGATAGAAGGGTCGAGTGTAAAACCGTTTACTCCGTGTCCTGTAGTGTAGACTAACATAGTAGAAAGCCCATAGACCACATACCCTGCCGCCACTTGCTTCTTGCCTTCTTGCAAGAAATCTTCCAATTGTACAGGTGTACCTATGGGAGTTATACGTTTGTAGATAGAGAAGATTGTGCCCACCGTTACATTTACGTCGGCATTGCTCGAACCGTCCAGTGGGTCGATGAGCACCACATATTTGCTATTAGGACTGTTTTCAGAAGCCGTAATCGGTATAAAGAATTCGTTTTCTTCGGAAGCTATGCCACATACTACATCGCGCTGTGTAAGCGCACGGATAAAGAGATCATTAGCAAAGACGTCTAATTTCTTCTGTACTTCGCCTTGGATATTCTCCTTGCCCATATCGCCTAAAATATCCTCAACAAGCCCCGCTTTATTTACTTCACGGTTTACTAACTTAGAGGCTAATTTGATAGCACTTAGCAAACGTGAGAGCTCACCTGTTGAATGCTGGAAGTCCTTCTGATTTTGAATGATGAACTCCCCTAAGGTAAGATGTGTTTTCATTTTGTTGATATTTAATGTATGATTATTGGCTAATCTAAGGGCACTTTTCCTAATTTGCTAATTGACAAATTTACTAATCTGCCAATTTATTTAGGTAGAGTTGTATTACATTTTCTAAACCTAAATAGAGTGCTTCACAAATAAGTGCGTGCCCTATGGATACTTCTGATAAATTAGGAATATTATCTTTGAAGTACTTCACATTGTCGAGACTCAAATCGTGTCCTGCATTGAGTCCTAATCCTACTTTTTGTGCTTCTAAGGCTGCTTTTATATAAGGGGCTATTTGGGTTTTATCACCGCGAGCATACTCACGCGCATACCTCTCAGTATAAAGCTCCACACGGTCAGCTCCTGTGGTAGCGGCAGCCGTTACCATTGCTTCCACTGGGTCTACAAAAAGAGAGGTGCGAATGCCGTTGCGCTTAAACTCAGTTACTACTTCAGTTAAAAAACTTTTGTGTTTTACCGTATCCCAACCCGCATTAGAGGTAATAGCATCTTCGGCATCAGGAACAAGAGTTACTTGGGTAGGTTTTACTTGTAACACTAAATCGATGAACTTAGGGATAGGGTTGCCCTCAATATTGTACTCGGTGGTTACTACTTTTAGCAAATCGAAGGCATCTTGGTAGCGGATATGACGTTCATCGGGGCGAGGGTGAATAGTGATACCCTCGGCACCAAACTGTTGTACATCTTTGGCTACTTGTAACAAATCGGGGATATTGCCTCCACGTGCATTGCGCAAGGTGGCAATCTTATTAATGTTTACACTTAGTTTTGTCATTGTTTTTTTGTATTATAAACTGTCTTGAGGTTGAGTCTCTTCCTCTTCTACTTCTTTACGAAGAATAGAATCTTTTTTGGTAGGAGTTGTCCTGTAAGCCTTAGGGTTGTATTTAGGGTCGGAGATGTTAAAGCTGGTAGTATCTTTGTCTTGTTGAGGTTTGATATTGCCTACAAGCACCTTTTTTAGTGAAGCGAGATACTCATCATTACTTTGTATTTTACCTTCTAAGGAATCTACCCTAAAGAGCAAGTTTAAAGTCTCGCGTTTGTTTTCTACAGCAGTATACCCTAAGATATACTGACGCAAAGGAGAATAGATAATCAGCACGGTGGTGAGCGTAATGAGCACAAAGGCAAACAAGGAACCAAACACAAAGATATTAAGACGACTCAAGCGGAAGGAGGTTTTCTCCTCATAAGTACTGTCGTCCATTACTACCAAGCGGTATTTGCTGAGCCACTTGCGTTTCCAATATTCTTTTCTCGATTCTTTATTCGTTGCCATTATACTGATTAGTTATTCCACGCTGATTACCTTTTCTATTTGAGGTACAAACTCTTTGATAGTCATTTCCACTCCGCTTTTAAGTGTGAGTTGGTTTACTGAACAGTTAGTGCAAGTACCTTCTAATCGCACTTTTACGATTTTGCCATCTTCGATATCCACTAGAGAAATATCTCCCCCATCGTTTTGCAAATAGGGACGTATCTTATCTAAAGCTTTTATTACTTCTTGTTTAAGTTTTTCTGGGTTCATTGATATTGTTGTTTATTAGTTATAAGAAGTTAGTAATTAATTTAAATCTAATTCATCAGGATCATTCCTATTGTCCCAAAAAACAATAAAGCGAATTTCTTTCTTATCTTCTATGATTTTGTAATAGATAGAGAAATTATGAAGCACTATCACCCTTCTTAATTCTTCTGTTGTATTTTCAATATCATATACTTTCTGTCCTATTCTTGGAGTTTGTTTAAGTAGATTAGCAATCTTTTCTACTTCCGTTTCTATTTTATCACTATAAGACCTTGAGAAGGTCTTTTTCATCCAAAACAATAGAGCATCTAAGTATTGTATTTGAGCTTTGGGCATCCATACAATTCTCAATTCATCATCTTTTGCTCCCATTGGTCTATAACTCTTTTGGCTTCTTTCATAACATCATCGTGGGGTATAAAAACACCCTTCTTTTCATCTTCTAAGCCTTCTTTTATAGCTTTTAGAGCTTCTTTTGATATGTTAGAAAGAGGTAAAACATCTCTTTCTTTAGGTTCTACAAGTGTATCCATAATTATTACTTATTAATTGTTACTTACTACTGCACCCTGCCATATTGGTAATCTTGATAGCCTCAGAGGGTGGGAGGTTTTCGTTGCGAGCGACTACATTCTTCACCACTTCTTGTGCTAAGGAGTGGAAGGCTTTTGCTTGCGGACTGCCTTCTTGCAACGCTATGGGCTGCCCTGTATCGCCTGCCTCACGAACGGCTTGTACTAAGGGGATTTCGCCTAAGAAAGGCACTTTTAGTTCTCCTGCCAAGTGTTTAGCTCCTTCTTTACCAAAGATATAATACTTGTTGTTTGGCAATTCCTCAGGGGTAAAGTAAGCCATATTTTCTACGATACCCAACACAGGCACATTGATATTTTCTTGTCCGAACATTGCTACCGCACGACGAGCATCGGCAAGGGCGACGGGTTGTGGAGTGCTCACTACTACTGCCCCTGTGATAGGTAAGGCTTGCATAATGCTTAGGTGAATGTCGCCTGTACCTGGAGGAAGGTCGATGAGGAGAAAATCTAATTCGCCCCAATAAGCCTCGAAAATGAGCTGGTTAAGAGCTTTGGCTGCCATAGGACCTCTCCATATCACTGCTTGATTAGCATTGGTAAAGAACCCAATTGAGAGTATTTTTACCCCGTAGTTTTCGATGGGCTGAATAAACGATTTATCCTCAATGGTTACTGAACGCGGACGCTCGGTGGCTACATCGAACATCATAGGGATAGAGGGGCCATATACATCGGCATCGAGCACACCTACTTTAAAGCCCATTTTGGCAAGTGCTACTGCTAAGTTGGCTGTAACAGTACTCTTTCCTACGCCTCCTTTGCCTGAAGCAACGGCTATGATATTCTGAATCCCTGGAATAGGTTTCCCTTTGATTTCAGTAACTTCGGGGGCGATTACTTTTACATTTACCACTACTTTGGCTTTCTCGTTTACTTCGCCGTGAATGGCTTTCATCACCTCTACTTCGGTGCGTTTTTTGGCTTGCAGACTGGGGTTGTTTATCACTACATCTACTACCACTTCATCACCAAAAACTACTATATTTTGTACAGCACCGCTATCTACCATATTTTTTCCTTCACCAGGAGCGGTAATCTTGCGGAGCGCTTCTAATACGTCTTTTTTTTGAATAATCATCTTTTTAGTTATGAGTTAAGAGTTAATGAAAGGTTAATGGTTAAAAGTTTTGCAAAGGTAGAACTTTAAAATGAGAAAAGCAAATTTAAAGAATTGTTTGTAGGGCGAACAAGCGAAATTAAAGATAAGAGGAAGTATAGCTTGGGCTAAGTGTATGATAAGTAATAAGTAAAAAGGGGAAGACCTAAAATAGTAGCCTTCCCCTTTCTTAGAATGAGAGTATTAATTTTTTATTTTTTAGTTTTTTTTCTCTAAGAGGGATATATATTTGCCATAACCTTCTTTTTCCATATCGGCTTTGGGGATAAAGCGCAATGAGGCACTGTTGATACAATAGCGCAAGCCTCCTTTATCCTTAGGGCCATCGTTAAAAACGTGACCGAGATGTGCGTCGCCTAACTTACTGCGCACTTCGGTACGAGTCATATTATGAGATTTATCGGTTTTTTCTTCTATGAGTTTTTTATCAATAGGTTTAGAGAAACTTGGCCAGCCACAGCCTGATTCGAACTTATCGGTAGAGATAAAGAGGGGTTCGCCGGTGGTAATATCCACATAAATACCTTCGCGGAACTCGTTGTAATAGGCGTTGGCAAATGGGCGTTCGGTGGCGCTTTCTTGGGTGACGGCGTATTGCTCGGGGGTGAGTTGCTTACGAAGGTCGGCTTGAGAAGGCTTTTTAAAGCCTTCCTGTTTGACTGGATTGGCTTTGCGCGCTATTTCAAACAAGGCTGGTGAAATATGGCAATAGCCTTGCGGATTCTTATCTAAATACGCCTGATGATATTCTTCGGCTTTATAAAAATTCTTTAAAGGGAGCACTTCTACTACTATGGGTTTACTGTATTGTGTGGCAAGTGTGGCAATAGTTTTGTCGATAAGCGGTTTTTCGGTTTCGTTTACGTAATAGATGCCTGTGCGGTATTGCGTGCCACGGTCGTTGCCTTGTTTGTTGAGGGAAGTAGGGTCGATAATTTTGAAATAGAGGTCGAGCAGTTGGTTGAGGTCGATGAGTTGAGGGTTGTAGGTTACTTTTACGGTTTCGGCAAAACCTGTATTGCCTGTACTTACTTGTTCGTAACTGGGGGCTTTGGAGAGTTTGCCATTGGCATAGCCTACTTCGGTGGCGAGCACTCCGCGAATTTGTTTAAAGAAGTGTTCGGTACCCCAGAAGCAACCTCCTGCAAAATAGATGTCAGTAGATTTTGATTTGTTTGTTTTTTTCATTTCTGCTTGTTGATGAGTTGAATTTTCGTCGTTAGTGATAAGTGAGGTTGTTCTTTTGTTATTGCCGTTAGCACACCCCATTGTGAAGGCTATTGCCATAAGGCATAAAAAATAGGTTTTCATTCTTAATGACTTTTTTAATTGATGAGTTCTTGTTGATGATTTATTTTACCACAATAGAGCTTCAAAAATAATGCCAGATTAATTAGTAAATGAGGAAATGAGGTGGAGGCTACAAGAAACGCGTTAGCGGAAGGATTGTTAGTTAATATAACCCTCTTCATCATTCGTCTTTCGTCATTCGTCATTCGTCTCTCGTCATTACTTCCCTTTTCCGTCATACTCCCCCCTAATGCCTATGGCCTAAGGCCTAGTGCCTTTTCCCTTTCTTTCGCCTCGAACCCCCTTTTTTAACATTTTTAGCCTTGTTGTATCACAGTATGAATCAGCTACTTATACACCCTTTCTATACCAATCGTCCAAGATTCGTATAAGCTTCCTATAAGCTCTCTATAAGCTACCTCCACCCCCCTTACACCCTTTTTTCATCAAAAACCCTCCCTATCTTCTTCCGTTCTTTTCCGATATCTTTCTATTCCCTCAGCGCTCCCCAATAAAGCCTTCAATCTCGTCTTACCTCCGTCCAACAAGTCCGAATCGTCCGATAACTCCGAATATATATAACAAAAAAGGCTGTCCTAAAATAGGACAGCCTTTTTTATATAACTTATACGGTTCGTACGCGCCTGTGTGGCTCACACGCTCGCACTATTTTACTCCGTGCATCATCGCTTGAAGTTTCTTGTTAAGGAGTATCATTCCTAAACCGCAGAGGATTACAAATCCTGAAACCGCAGCAAATACTACGCTTGCCCCAAGTTTCTCTACGTAAGAAGCAATCACTCCTCCTGCTGCATTGGCGAAGAAAGCAGCCATCATCCAAACACCCATCATAAGTCCTGCTAAACGCGGAGGTGAAAGTTTTGTAACCGTAGAAAGTCCTACGGGTGATAAGCACAACTCACCAATGGTATGAGTAAGGTAAGTAAGCACCAACCAAGCCAAGCTCGCTTTCACTGCTATATCTTTAGGGTCTACCCCTATAGAGCCACCACGCTCGTAAACAGCACCAAGCATAAAGAAGAACCCTACCCCTAAGAGTATCATTCCCATTCCCATTTTAAACGGAGTAGTGAGACGTTGTCCCATTTTAGTACCCCAAAACGATGCAAATACCGGTGCTAATAATACAATAAACAATGGATTTACTGATTGGAACCAAGCAGTAGGAATTTCAAAGCCCATCACCGTCCTGTTGATATAGTTATCGGTATAAAGGGTAAGCGAAGAGCCCGCTTGCTCAAATCCTGCAAAAAAGAAGATTGCAAAGAAGAAATAGATAAAGATAACAGCAATACGCTCTTTTTCTTCTTTGGTAAGTGGTTTTTGCACTTCGGCTTCCGAAAGTTCTTGTACTTTTTTCTTACCACCTTTTGGTTGCAATCCAAGGTCGCCTAAGTATTTCTGTGCAAAGAAAACAAATATCAACTCTCCTATAAGCATACCGATAGCAGCTGCCAAGAATCCGTATCTATAACCGTAAGAAAGGATTATTTCTTTTCCTTGTGCATCTACACCGTGAGTAGCAAAGATGTTATCAGTAAGGAATCCAGTAATGAGTGGTGCTAAGAAAGCCCCTAAATTAATACCCATATAGAAAATTGAGAAAGCCGAGTCTAGACGTTTATCACCTGATTCATAGAGCCCTCCTACCAAGGCTGAAATGTTCGGTTTGAAGAACCCGTTACCTATAATCAACAAAAATAGCCCTAAATATAAGCCAAAGTGAGTGTTTATAGAGAACAACGCAAACTCACCGAAGAACATTATGAGCCCCCCTAACAATACTGCCCTGCGTTGTCCTAAAAAGTTATCGGCTATCCAACCGCCAATCAGTGGAGTGAAATAGGTAAGTCCTGTGGCAAAGCCATAGATAAGACTCGCTGTAGCTTTATCGAAAGCCAAACCGCCTTCAAGCCACGTCTTGGTGAGGTATAACATCAAAATACCACGCATTCCATAGTAACTGAAACGCTCCCACATACCTGTTAGGAACACCAAATAAAGCCCCTTAGGGTGCTTCTTTTTCGCATTTTCTACGTTTGTATCCATTTATTTAATAAATTAAAAAGTTTGTTTATAAATTTTCTATGATAAAATTCGTCATTTTTGTATATAACTGATAGCGTGTGCTACCTGTGTTGTCGTAAATACCGTGATTCTTATCGGGGTAAATTAACCAATCAAAATCTTTTTGCAAACTCACCAAGGTATTGATGAGCACCATTGCATTTTGCACGTGTACATTATCGTCGGCACTACCGTGAATGAGTAGGTATTTACCTTTGAGTTTGGCAGCGTGAAACAACGGTGAATTTTCGTCGTAACCTTTCGCGTTCTCTTGGGGGGTGCGCATAAAACGCTCGGTGTAAATAGTATCGTAAAAACGCCAATTGGTAACAGGGGCTACTGCTATCGCCATCTTGAATATATCGCCTTTTTGAAACAAACAGTTAGACGACATAAATCCGCCAAAACTCCAACCCCAAATACCTATTCTGCTCTTATCTATATAAGGATAAGCCCCTACGAGCTGAGCAACATCGGCTTGGTCTTCAACTTCGTATTTGCCGAGTTGCTGATAGGTACATTTCTTAAAATCTGCTCCTTTGTAACCTGTGCCTCTGCCGTCTACACATAGCACTATATAACCTTTTTGGGTGAGCATTGCGTGCCAAAAGTCGTTCATATCCCACCATTGGTCGGCTACCTCTTGTGAGCCTGGTCCTGAGTATTGGTACATCAAGAGCGGATATTGCTTTTTAGGGTCAAAATTCCTAGGTTTGAGCATATAAGCGTTGAAAGTACCCTTAGCAGTTTTCAGTTCCATAAACTCTTTTTCGGGCAAATTATAGGTTTTCAATCGCTGGGCGTATTCGGCATTGGTAACGATTTCTTTGAGTTGCTTGCCACTTTTGGTATCGTTTAGCGTATAGCGTGGAGGCGTAGTGGCATTGGCAAAAGCGTGGATATACATAGAAAAATCCCCACTGAATGTACCTTTGTTTGTTCCTGCCTCAGTAGAAAGCGCGCGAGGGGCTTTGCCTTTGAGGTTTACCGCATAGAGTCCTCGGCGGGTAGAGCCCGTCTGGGTAGATTGGTAGAACAACTGTTGGGTTTTAGGATCATAGCCATAACAATCGGTTACTTCCCAGTTACCACGCGTGAGCTGGCGTAATAATTTCCCTTTGGCATTGCAATAGTAAAAATGGTTATTTCCATCTTTCTCCGATTGGTAAATAAAACTATTATCGGGTAAAAATAGTATATCCTTGTTAATGCTCACATAAGTCGCGCTGGTTTCCTTCACTAAGGAAGTCGTCGCCTTCGTCTGGCTATTCACTTGCAAGAGTTGCCAATCGTTTTGGTGGCGATTGAGAGTTTGTACCGTCAGCTTATGAGGGTAGTTTGTCCATTGCAAACGCGGGATATAATAGGCTTTCAAGGGTATTTCAGCCACCGATTTATCAGCCACAGTATAGATATGCAAACTCACCGCCGAATTAGCTTCCCCTGCTTTGGGATATTTGAAAGTATAAGGCGTAGGATAGAGGTCGTAACCGTAAATGTCCATTGAAAACTCAGGTACTTTGCGCTCATCCGAACGTATAAATGCTAATTGTGTACCATCAGCATTCCAAGCGAACAATTGCACAATCCCGAACTCTTCTTCGTACACCCAATCAGCAGTACCGTTAATGATAGCGTTCTTCTGTCCGTCGGTAGTGATTTGGGTTTCCGCACCCGTCGTAAGGTCGTATAAATACAAGTTGTTTTCGTATACAAAAGCCAATTGCTTACCATTAGGTGAAAAAGAGGGGACTTGTATGCGCTTATCGCTCACTTTTTTAAGGTCGCCAGTAGCGAGGTCGTACAGAAAATAATCAGCTATAAACGAATGTCGGTAGATATCCTCTTTTCGGGTAGCGATAAGAAGCTTTTTCTCATCAGGAGAAAACTCATAGCTCTCAATCCTGTTCACCCTTTCATTAGTTTCAAAGAGTGTTTGTACTTTGCTGAGCGTCGCAAAGTCGTAAAGGTTAATTTCCTGAATGTGTTTGTCACGGTTATATTCGAGCACTGTATATTGTGGGGTTTCCTTCAGTGCCTTCAAGTTGTACATACGTTCGGGGTAAAAAGCGTGTTGCGTCCAGATATTCTCTAAAGAAATAGACTGTGCAGATAACAAGTAAAAGCTAAGAAATAAAGCCAACAAAAGCTGGGTATGTAAGTATTGGTGCACTCTATTGCGTCTAAATACAGCCACCTTTTGTAATTCATAATTTGCCATTTCTAATTAGTCTTTTGTCATTTATCATTAACCTCTAACCATTGATTATTAATTTCGCGGTCAATATTAGTCAATATTTTTGATATAGAAGCTATCTTTTAATCTGTTTTTTTATATTTATTTTCTATATGATTGATTTTGAATAGCTCTCACTGTTCAACCGATTTTCATATTCCCCTAATACTTTTAGCTCTTCTGTCATAATATCCAAAAGTTGCATCGCTTGTTGGTATCGGGCATAACTATCAAACACCACATCTACAAAGAATGCGTATTTCCAAGGAGTCTCTATTACAGGCAACGACTGTATTTTAGTCATATTCATATCGTAATCGCGTAACACGTTCAGCACCGTTGCCAAACTACCACTCTTGTCATATACTTGGAATTTAAGCGTTGCCTTATTGATATCTCTTTTGGGCAGGTGTGCATCAGTAGTTCTGAGTACCACAAAGCGGGTAGCATTACGCTTAATGGTTTGTATACTTTCCGCAATAATAGGCAAGCCGTAGAGCTCAGAAGCCGATGCCGAAGCAATAGCCGCCACTCCTTTGAGTTGTTGCAAGTGTATCTGTCGTGCTGCCTCAGCTGTATCAGGAGATTCCACCAGTCGTATATCAGGATAATCGTGAAAGAAATCCTTACACTGCAACAGTGCCATATAGTGCGAATGCACCTCAGTAATATCCTCTAAGCGTTGCCCTTCTAGCGCCATCAAGTGGTGCTGTATGTTTATATAGTACTCCCCTGTAATATGCAGGTTATGGCGGTCTATAAGCGCATAATTAGGTAATATTGCTCCTGCAATGCTATTCTCAATAGCCATCACGCCCCAGTTAGCATCGCCTTTCAGCAGTGCTTTCACTACCGCATCAAAAGTACGACATTCCAGTACCTCTATATCTTTGCCAAAGTAACTCTCAGCCGTCTGATAGTGAAACGAACCTTTGATACCCTGTATTGCTATTTTTTCACTCATTTACATATTAAAAATCACCCCTTGCACTTCTTTTTATGGCAATATCGCTCCTACCGCTATATCACAGCGGTGTCCCGGTTGCCCGTGAGGCGGATTAGGCTTCCCCGAAAAGCCCGGTTCAGTAGTCCCCGTGTGCTGTTGTGCCATTTTGGGGTCGATAACTATTTGTTGCTCTACCGTTTTAGGCGTAGCTGGTGCTTGCTGTTTCACAGGCTTACTGTTCAGCGGAGCGCCCACCGGTATATCACAACGGTGCCCTGGTTGCCCGTGAGGCGGATTCAGTTTCTGTCCCTTCGTCGCCACCCCTTGCTGTGTCTGAGGTTGTGCCACCTGCACCTGTTGCACTTGTGGCATACCTCCCGAAACTACGGGCTTAGCATCGGCACTGCTCACAGGCTGTGCTTGTGTTTGTGTTTGAGCTATCACATTGCCGTCGTTGGGTAGCGGAGCCCCCACAGCTATATCACAACGGTGTCCTGGCTCTCCGTGAGGCGGATTGAGCTTTACTCCTTGCTGTGTAGTTGGTAGCGATACGTTGTTAGAAAAATTCGCCCCACCCGCACCAAACGGATTTCTTTCGTTGCTCTTATCGCGTGCTTCCTCAGCTTTCTGAGTGTTAGCAAGAGCATCTTCGGCAACAGCTATTTCCTGTTGCCCGTTATTACAAGCCATTAGGGCAAACATTGTGGTAGTGAGTATAGTAAATCTTACATTCATAAATGGGTAAATTTTCGGCAAAGATAGAAAATAATTATCAATTAGCAATTCACCCATAAATATTTTCTCACCCCCAGCACTGTAAACTCTTACATTCGTTATATATCCTACACAATCCCTATTTACATAGTTCTTTTTTCTATGAAAACGCTTCCTTACAGATATCCTCTCGTCATTCGTCCCTCGTCATTTCTTCCCTTTTCCGTCACTAATTCCCCTTCTTTGAAGGTATCCAGCAATAGCTGGGTATGTGCACCGCGAGAGCAAAGTATGTATAAGGGAGGAGGTTTGTCTCCTTTTCCAGCTTGTCCTCCTTCGGGGGTTCGGGGGCTTTCCCAATAAATGACTCGCCACATTCCCCCTCATTGAAGGGGCTAGAGGAGAGGTTTCTTTTGATTTTCCGTCATACTCCCTCCTAGTGCCTATGGCCTAAGGCCTAGTGCCTCTTCCTCTTTCTTTCGCCTCGAAACCCCGTTTTTACCGTTTTTTGTGTCGCTGTATTATGCTATGATTCAACTCTTTATATACCCTTTCTATACCAATCGTCCAAGATTCGTATAAGCTTCCTATAAGCTCTCTATAAGCTAACCCCACCCTCCTTACAGCCTTTTTTCATCAAAAACTCTCCTTCTTCTCTTCCGATTTCTTTTGTTTCCTTTCGATAGCTAAGGTGTATCACTTTTAGAGGTACACACTTTGCCAAAGTTTGAAACTTTGGCAAAGTTAATTATCAGTATTTTTGGCATTTCTGGCATTTCTGGCATTATCAGTATTTCTGGCATTTTTGGCATTTTTGGTATTATTGGCATCATTATTTTTGTTTTATAAGTAATAATTCACTACCTTTGTACCGAATTTTAATCACATACGTTATGAAAACACGTACAAAAATCTTAATTGTAATAGTTATAGCTCTTTTGGTTGCTCTCTTAGCACAAGACATCGACAGTCTATTAAACTCTTTTTATGAGGGGTATGAAAAAGGTAAACAACGCTGATGACTTTTATAATGCCTGTATGTGATGACCCTCCCAACATTTTCCTTAATTCGCATTTTTAATAATAAGCATATGAAAAAATCAAAACCAAACCGAATTATAGGCGCTTTCCTAATACTAATGGCAATCGCCTATCTGTACAACAACTGGACTTCCGCCAAACAAGGCTTCCTTGAAGGATTGTTCGGACAATAGTTATTAACATTAATACTCGTTTGTAATATGAAAACAAAAGAATCAGAAACAGTATCCATACCCAAAATGATATTCTTAGCCATTCTACTATGGTGGTTCTTATATGGCGTTTTTTATGCCTTAGGAGAATTTGTAGGGAATATTCAGAAACACTTATGAATTTTCTTACCTCAGTCCGTCGCCTTATTCTTAGTGACAAAAGACTAACCCTTGTAGCTGTTATCTTATCCTTACTTTTTATTTATAGATTAGGGAAAGCTACAGGCGAATTTTTGTATCATATCTCTCATTAAACCCTTATATTATGTGGTTAGTTATTGTATTTTTATGTATCTTTTTAGCCAGTGCTTATCGCGAGAAGAATAAAGAAAGACGCTTGGTTCTCTCTATTATTGGGGCGATAGCAATACTCCTTACCATAGGCTTTCAAATAGGAAGAGACCGTGCAAAAGCCGATATAACTACAGAAGAATCTGTGGTTTCAAAAACTAAATAATAAGAATACTCGTATAGATCGCTCCTCCGAGTCCCTTCGTCAGCGTGAGCTACAAGCTCACGCTCCATTTTTCATTCTCTCATTTCCTCATTTTCTAATTCTCTAATTTGCCACATACTCAGCTGTCATAAATTTTATCTTTTATCTTCCAAAAACTTTTTTTGCTTTTTATTTGCTTTTATCTTTTTTTGTTTATATCTTTGTCCTCTAAAACAATCGTAAGTTTTGGAATGTTAAACGAAACTATTATATTATGAATGAATTAACAGAAAAAGACCGCCAATTGCTCATTAAAAAAGGGATCTCCGAAGAAATACTCGATGCCCAAATAGCGCAATTCAAACAAGGAATTCCTCCTATACAACTGTATAAAGCCGCTGTGATAGACGATGGTATTATTCCGCTCAGCAAAGAAGAAGCCGCCAAGTACGCTGCTATTTACCAAAAACGAAAGCGAGGTAACACTATCCTTAAATTCGTACCTGCCTCTGGTGCGGCTACCCGTATGTTTAAAGCTCTTTTCGCTTTCCGAGACGATTTCGAACCCGACCGTGAGTCATTTATAGCTTATGTCAACAGAACAGGTAACAAAGAAGTTAAAACCTTCTTCGAAGGTCTCGAACGCTTTGCCTTTTATCCTATCTTAAAAGCTACTATTGATAAAAATCACCCCGACTTTTCCTCACTAAACGAAGATATCCAAAAACACATCATCGTCAATACGCTTCTCAATGAAGAAGGGTTGGGCTATGGCAATATGCCTAAGGGATTACTACCTTTCCATAAGCATTCCGAGAAAATCGCCACTCCTTTTGAAGAGCACTTCCGCGAAGCAGTACTTTATGCCTCCGATGAAGAAGAAGCACACCTACACTTCACCATCACCGAGCAGCATACCGAAGCTTTTTATAAGGAACTCAACCATATCAAACCTATACTCGAAGAGCGCTATAACATTACTTTCGATGTAACTTTCTCTTACCAAAAACCAAGTACTGATACAATTTCGGTAACTGAAGATAATGAGTTTTTCCGCGACGAAGAAGGTAATTTAGTTTTCCGCCCTGCGGGTCACGGAGCGCTACTCAGCAACCTCAACGATATCGATGCCGACATCATCTTCATCAAGAATATTGATAATGTGGTAGTGAAAAAGTATACCGATGAGACCGTGTTTTACAAAGAAGCGCTCGCCGGAAAACTATGTGAAGTACAAGACGAAGTGTTTAAAATCCTACATCGTATAGATAATGATAAGATTAAGAAGAAAGAGATTAAGCATATACTCGATTTCCTCAAAGAAATCAATATCTCTGTTCCCGATTATCTCTATAAATTCCGCCGTCAATATGCTATGGAGTTTATCAAAGAGCAACTGAATCGCCCTATACGCGTATGCGGAATGGTGAAGAACGAAGGAGAACCCGGTGGAGGTCCTTTCTGGGTGAAAGATGGTGAAGGTTATAGTTTACAAATCATCGAATCTGCACAGGTGAATATGGCAGATGCCAAGCAAAAGGAAATTTTCCAGCAATCTACTCACTTTAACCCCGTAGATTTGGTTTGTGGCACGAAGAACTACAAAGGCGAGAAATTCGATTTACAACAGTACGTAGACCCTAACCAAGCCTTTATAACCTCCAAAACCTTTATGGGCAGACCGCTAAAAGCTCTCGAACTCCCCGGTTTGTGGAACGGCTCAATGGCTCACTGGATTACCCTTTTCGTAGAAGTACCTATCATCACCTTCAACCCCGTAAAAGTAGTAAACGATTTATTGAAGAAAACTCACCAAGGATAATTCTTTATTAACAATTGATATTATTAAGAAAGCGTTACCAAAGGTCGTGTTACGACCTTTGGCAACGCTTTTTGTGCAATAACCTTTTACCTTTTATTCACATATACCCAGCTGTGAGCCCTCGCTGGCTTTACCTTTTATCTTTTATCTTTTACCTTTTACCTAACTATACACTCCCCCGTTGATATTAATCACTTCTCCGGTGATATACGAAGCTTTTTTAGAGACTAAAAACGATACGAGGTCAGCTACTTCTTCGGCTTCCCCAAAACGACCTACTGGTATAAGCTTCACGAGGTCTTCTTCGTTGAGCGAAGAGGTCATATCAGTGCGTATAAACCCAGGAGCAATGGCATTCACGGTAATGTGTCTTTTGGCTACTTCTTGTGCCAAGGCTTTGGTAGCTGCAATAATCGCTCCTTTGGCAGCCGAATAGTTGGTTTGCCCTGCGGTTCCCTTCACTCCCGATACCGATGAGATGTTGATAATACGTCCATAACGATGGCGTAACATTTTTTGGATAAAGAAGTTCGTTACGTTGTAGAAGCCATCGAGGGTAGTAGAGATTACTTTGCTCCAATCCTCTTGGGGCATCCACATAAAGAGCCCATCGCGGTTAATACCCGCGTTGTTCACAATCACCTCTACTACGGCATCTTTATTGTCGTGTTGCCATTTGGTGAGGGCTTCGGTAGTACTTTGGTGGTCAGAAACGTCAAAGCGTATAATCTCTCCTTCACGTCCTAATTTCTTGATGTGATTGAGGGTTTCAAGCGCAGCAACCTCATTGCTTTGGTAAGCAATGAGTAAATGATAATCGGTGTCTTGTGCGAGCTTTTCGCATATAGCGCGCCCTATACCTCGCGAGCCACCTGTAATAATAGCATACTTTCTCATTTGTTTTTTTATTTAGTTTTACTTCTTTTTTTGTTTTCTATCATTAGTGCGACAAGTCAGATTGTTCTATTTTTTCAACTGCAATGTCGCTACACTTTGGCAAAGTTTCAAACTAAGGTTGTAAGGAACATTTTTAACTATCTGAATAAGAATACATTTTTGAAGGATCTCCTCCGCAATGGATTACAATTTCTTTAATTATTTCATCTTGTAAACCATAACAAAATCGCCTTTTAGGGATTTTATAGCCTTTCAATCCTTCTTCTTTTATGTATGTCAATAGTAATATTGATGCTATTAATATTACATACATCATCACTTGTATGCCATTGAGATTTCTTGAAAAGAAATGTTTAAAGTTAAGCTCTTGCTTTATAAAACGAAAATACTGCTCTATCTTCCAACGATTCCTATAAATTCCGGCTATTTGCTCATCACTAAAATCATCGGTTAAGTTACTTAAAAACAGTATCTTCTCTTCTTTAATTTCTCCTCTCTTCTCATCCTTCTTTAGCAGTCTACCCTCTATCAAACGAAAGGTATTTTTTGTCTTCTTTTGACTTTTAGTGAAAAGATGTACTTTCTGACTGCTAATTAAGCGCAGATGCTCATCTTGCTCAGCTAATTTCTTTACTTGACTCCCTTCTGCTAAAATATACTTTGAGTCTTTGTAAATTCGGGTGACAAAATATTGAGTCTGCTCATCTGAAAGCTCATCCATTACCTTTCTGTCTTTCATTCCTCTGTCGAACACTGCTATATCTTTCTTATCAGCAGTATGTTCCTTGAGAATATCACCAAGTGCTAAATCTTCACTTATCATTTCTTGCTGGTGATGAATTTTACACTTGAATGGTAAGTTTGAAAATCCAATGGTGAATTT
>NZ_JBPRKH010000028.1:0-34895 GCF_051417515.1 Capnocytophaga sp. G1920 | reverse complement strand
AATAAAATGTAAAAGTCTATGACACTGATAGAAATGTTATCTAGTATAGAGGATACTAGAAAAAGACGCGGTATCCGCCATAAAATGCCTAACTTCCTGATTATGTGCCTAACAGCAATAATGTCAGGTTATACTGGTTATCGAGAAATAGGCCGTTTCCTCAAAGAAAACCAATGGGAGTTTAAAAAGTATCTAACTTTCTGTAAAGTACCTACATATGGCTCTATTAGAAGGATATTTATGGAAATTGATTTTGATGATTTTGCCCAAAAATTCAATCAGTGGACTGCCCAATTTTTACCAATGTGTCAAGGTGAAACACTTGCTGTTGATGGAAAGGCTATTGCAGGAACTATTAAAGACACTCAAAATAACTATCAGAATTTTGTTTCATTGATAAGTGTTTTTGCTTCACAAAGAGGCATTGTATTAGCTTGTGATAAATTAGAGAACAAAAAAGAATCTGAAATTTATACCGTTCAAAGACTCTTACAAGCCTTAGACATTCAAGGTGAAATAATCACTTTAGATGCCTTACATTGTCAAAAAAACTCTTGAAACTATTATAAAGTCAAAAAATGACTACATAGTACAAGTAAAAGGTAATCAAAAAAAGCTTTTTGAGCAAATAAAAGCAAATGTTGCTACAAAAAAGTATTTAATGCACACTTACCAAGAGTGTTCTTTGCTAAGAGGTCGTGATGAATTGCGTATTACCAAAGTTTATAAAAATTTAGAGGGTATTTCTCCTGAATGGTTTGGTATAAAGCGAATTATAGAAACAACACGTTATGTCAAAACAAAGAAAGGTCAGACAATAGAGATAGTTTACCATATTAGCAGTGTAGCTAAGAATAAGGCTGATTTCTTTGCTAATCACATACGTTCTCATTGGGGTATAGAAAATCGTTTGCACTGGGTGAAAGATGTACAAATGAAAGAGGACAAGAGTAAGACTAAATCAGGTAATGCTCCTGAGAATCTTTCAATAATGAGAAATATATCAATTAACCTATTTCGTCTTAATGGAAAAGACTCTATCAAGTCAGCTATGGAATGGAGTATCATTAATTTCAAAGAACTTATGAATTTAATATATTATAAATCAAACATTTGTAACTCTATGTAACAGCCCTGCCCCAAGGGGAGGGAGTTTAAGAGAGTTCAAGAACAAAACATCTTTATACGTGTTAAACAACCCTCCTTTCCGTTCGCATCTGCGGGCTTAGCCTCTCTCAATCCTATTTGCGGATTGTCCCCCTCTCCGAAAGAGAGGGGGAACGGGGGTGAGGCTTTAAACTATTGCGGATTGCCCCTCTCTCCTTGGGAGAGAGGGAACGGGAGAGAGGCATTGTTAATTGTTAATTATTAATTATTAATTGAAAATGAAAGCTTTATATACTTTATTTTTTGCCACTACGCTCAGCCTCTTCTCTTGCGAGAAGAACGATACACCGAGCAACAACCCTATTACCTATGGCGAAACTTATTTGAAAATAGACATCAGCACCGATAAGGCGGTCTATACCCCTGGTAGCACGGTGCTTTTCACCTTGGCGAGTATGCCCTCTGGTTCCTACAAAGTGCGCTACTCTCACTTAGAAGAAATCATTAAAGAAGAACCTCTTACCAGCGCCTCTTGGCAATGGGTAACCCCTGCCGATGACTATCGAGGTTATTTGGTGGAAATATACCAAGAAGCTGGCGGTAAACAAAATACTTACGGCAGTATTGCTGTGGATGTATCTTCCGATTGGACAAAATTCCCTCGCTACGGTTTCTTGTCCTCTTACGGCAAAAACGAACCTATCGAGAAGAATATCGACTTTATGAACCGCTGTCACATCAATGGTATTCAGTTCTACGACTGGATGTACGACCACCACAAACCACTGGCTGGCACCCCTCAAAACCCTTCTAATGAGTGGCCAGACCTCTTCAAACGTCCCACTTTTCTTTCTACTGTACGTGGCTATATCAGCGCTGCTCATAGCAAGGGTATGAAAGCGATGTTCTACAATTTAGCTTTTGGGGCGCTCAAAAATGCGGAAGCCGATGGGGTGTCCAAAGAATGGTTTCTCTACAAAGACAACCAGCATAAAGAGAAAGATGCACACCTGTTAGGCGACTTTGCCCGCAGTAGTATCTACCTTACCAACCCTGGCAATGCGCACTGGCAAAACTACTTAGCAGGGCGCAACAGCGATGTTTATGCCGTTTTTGGTTTCGATGGCTATCATATCGACCAACTCGGAGGACGTGGCACGGTATACGATTACAATGGCAATAGCGTAGACCTCTTGTCTCAGTACGCTTCGTTTATCAATGCGATGAAAAGCGCACAACCCGATAAACGCCTTGTGATGAACGCAGTAGGGCAATACGGTCAAACTGAAATAGCAGGTACTAATAAAGTGGATTTTCTCTATACCGAAGTATGGGACGAAAAAACCTACGACCAATTGGCAAAAATTATCCTCGACAACTACAATCGTAGCAATAACCAACTTAAAACGGTGTTGGCTGCCTATATGGATTATGAAAAATCTAAGAATGCAGGTTTTGTAAACGAACCTGGCGTATTGCTCGCCAATGCCGTGATTTTTGCCTTCGGAGGGGCTCATTTAGAGATAGGCGAACACTACCTCGCCAATGAGTATTTCCCTAACAAAAACCTTCAAATGAAAGCCTACCTCAAAAAAGCGCTTATCACCTACTACGATTTCTTGGTGGCTTACCAAAACCTATTGCGCGACGGCGGTAGCTATACTTCAGTACAAGTAACTGCCGAAAATGCTACAATAGCGGCTTGGCCTGCAGCTAAAGACCAAATTGCTTGCGTGAGCAAAAAGGTAAATAGCAAAGAAGTGGTACATCTCATCAATTTCAACGGGGTAACTTCTATGGACTGGCGTGATACCAATGGTACTCAAAAGAAACCTACCACAGTAACTGACCTTAAAACTACTGTTGCTGTAACTGCACAACCCAAAAAAGTGTGGTTCGCTACTCCCGACCTCTTTGGCGGTGCTCCTCGTGCCGTAGAATTTACCTATAACAACAACCAAATTACCTTCACCCTCCCCTCCCTCAGCTATTGGGATATGGTGGTGATAGAGTATTAATGAGAAAATTAGTAGATTAGCAAATGAGAAAATTTGCTAATTTGCTAATTAATAAATTTGCTAATTTATGAGATTTCTTACTTTCATAACAATAACTATCCTCTCCTGTGCTACTGCTGTAGCACAGGAGTTATTTTCGCCTAACAAAGCGCTGAAACTCTCTTTTTCGCTCAACGCGGAAGGCACTCCTACCTATTCGCTTTTTTACAAGGGAAAAGAAGTAGTGAAACCGAGTAGATTAGGCTTTGAACTATTTAGCTCCAACGAAGTGAAATTTGGCGCTGAAATCACCAAAAAAGAGGGCGCAAACACCTCTCTCTACCATAACTTTGAAGTGGTGAATACCCAAAATACGACCGTTGATGAAACTTGGCAACCCATATGGGGCGAAAGCCAAAACATTCGCAACCACTACAACGAGCTATTGGTAAATCTAAAACAGAAGGATACCCACCGAGAAATGAACCTGCGTTTTAGATTGTTTGACGACGGCTTAGGCTTCCGCTATGAGTTCCCCGAACAAAAGCAAATGCCTTACTTTGTGATTAAAGAAGAACGCACCGAGTTTGCAATGACGGGTGATCACCAAGCGTGGTGGATACCCGGCGATTACGATACCCAAGAGTACGACTATCAGCAATCGCGCCTCTCCGAAATACGCGCTATCAACCAAAAAGGGCGTCAGGCGAATTTAGCACAAACAGGCTTTTCGGATACGGGCGTACAAACCGCTTTGATGCTCAAAACTGACGATGGTTTGTATATCAACCTGCACGAAGCTGCTTTGGTGAACTACGGGACGATGCACCTCAACCTCAACGATAAGACCTTTGTATTCCAATCGTGGATTACCCCCGATGCCAATGGTGCCAAAGGTTATATGCAAACTCCTGCCCAAACGCCTTGGCGCACGGTAATTGTAAGTAGCGATGCTCGCGATATTTTAGCTTCCGATATCACTCTCAACCTCAACGAACCTTGTGCTTTGGCTGATACCTCTTGGATTCACCCGATGAAGTACGTAGGGGTATGGTGGGAAATGATTACCGGTATGAAAGAATGGTCGTATACTTACGATGTACCCAGTGTGCATATCGGTAA
The DNA here is from genome assembly GCF_051417515.1 of Capnocytophaga sp. G1920. NCBI lineage: Bacteria > Pseudomonadati > Bacteroidota > Flavobacteriia > Flavobacteriales > Flavobacteriaceae > Capnocytophaga > Capnocytophaga sp. G1920. Next base: position 30,669 of record NZ_JBPRKH010000028.1, on the reverse strand, counting down.
AACCGATTTCACCACCCTCAAACCCCACGGCAAGCATGGGGCTACTACCGAAAATGTGAAGAAATACATCGACTTTGCAGCCGAAAATGGTTTTGATGGCGTACTGGTAGAAGGTTGGAACATAGGATGGGAAGATTGGTTTGGACATTCCAAAGATTTTGTATTCGACTTCCAAACGCCTTACCCCGATTTTGATATCGAAGCTATTCACCAATACGCCAAAAACAAAGGAATTAAGATGATTATGCACCACGAAACCTCCTCGTCTATCCGCAACTACGAGCGTTTTATGGATAAAGCCTATCAGCTGATGAACAAATACGAATACCCCGCCGTAAAAAGCGGTTATGTAGGGAATATCATTCCGCGAGGCGAAAACCATTACAGTCAGTGGGTGAACAATCACTACCTTTATGCTATTAAAAAAGCCGCCGACTACCGCATTATGGTGAATGCTCACGAGGCTGTACGCCCTACGGGTTTGTGTCGTACCTATCCTAACCTCATAGGCAATGAGTCGGCACGCGGAGGTGAGTACCAAGCCTTTGGCGGTAGCAAGCCCAATCACGTGTGCGTGTTGCCCTTCACTCGACTTATTGGTGGACCGATGGACTATACCCCTGGGGTGTTTGAAATGGACATCAGCAAGAACAACCCCAACAATCATTCACACTGCAATGCCACTTTGGCAAACCAATTAGCATTGTACGTAACGATGAGCAGTCCGCTACAAATGGCATCCGACCTTCCAGAGAACTACCGCCGTTTTCCCGATGCTTTTCAGTTTATCAAAGAGGTTGCCCTCGATTGGAGCGAAAGCCACTATTTAGAAGCCGAACCAGGGGCTTATATCACTGTGGCGCGCAAAGCCAAAGGCACTCGCAATTGGTTTGTAGGCAATACAGCTGGCAAGGATTTTACCTCCAAGATTCATTTCAGTTTCTTAGAGCCCAAAACTACTTATGTAGCCACTATCTACGCCGATGCGAAAGATGCCAACTACCAAACCAATCCGCAAGCCTATACCATTCAAAAAGTATTGGTGACCAACAAGAGCAAGCTCACCCTGCACTCAGTAGCAGGCGGAGGTTATGCCATTAGCTTGTACCCCCTCACTGATAAGGCACAAGCCAAAGGACTAAAAAAACGATAGCAATTACAGTAATAATAGTGAAATAGAAATCTGTCCGAAAAGTTTTGTTTTGTGAGGGCGATTTGCAAATCGCCCCTACAATGTAACTAAAAGCAATTGATTATCATAATCAACTTTGCCAAAGGTATGAGCCACACAGGCAAAAACTTTGGCAAAGTATAGCGATGCAAATGTGATTTTGAGACTTTTCGGACAATCTATTTATTTTTTGTAACCACCAAAACAAATTTGCTAATTCCCTAATTTTTCTTACTTTTGCCTCTGAAAATTAATGTTTGAAAATGAAGTACAAAAGCCTTATCATAACCCTCCTACTACTCCCCTACTGCGCTCTAGCGCAAATGGTGCAAAATCAAACGCTCATTCACAACCTCACTGCACTTATCAAACAGAAAGATAACTACACCCAGCAAAAAGAACGCAAAATAAAGGAAGCTATCGACTTGTTACGAGTACCAAATGCCTCTGCTGAGCAACGCTATGCTATCAATCAACGCCTCTTCGACGAGTTTAAAACTTATATATCCGACTCGGCGGTGTACTACGTGAAAGAGAATATCCGCATCGCTGAAGAACTCCAAAAACCCGACCTCCAAAACGATTCCCGCCTTTCCCTTGCCTCTCTCTACATCATTTCCGGCAACTACTTAGATGCTGCCGACCTGCTCAGGGCTATTGATAAAGAACAACTGCAAAAACCTCAGCTCATTCAATACTACAACTGCTACCTCAACCTCTACAACAACTACGCTTTCAACAACCCCGATGCCAAAACCTATATCGCTAAAAGCAATGCTTACCGCGACCTCCTCCTCAATTTAGTCGATAAGAATTCCACTCATTATATCCTTCTCTATGCCGGTGTGCTTACCGATGCCGGCAGGTATGACGAAGCCGAAAAACTCCTCCTCGACCGCTTTGCCCTAATGCACACCGATGAACACGAAAAAGCCGTATTAGGCTATGTGCTCGGCACGCTCTACAAAAAGAAAAAGAATGTCCCTAAACAAATAGAATACTTTGCTATTTCGGCGAGTTGCGACATCAAAGATGCTATTAAAGAAAACGCCTCGATGCTCGAACTTGCCTCAGCGCTCTTTCAATTAGGCGAAGTAGAGAATGCTTACACTTGTATCAAATCGGCGATGGAAGACGCTACTTTTTGCAACGCTCAACTGCGTTCCGATGAGGTGATGAAGATTTTCCCTATCATCGAAAAAGCCTATCAGGAACGCATTCACAGTCAGAATACCAAACTGCGCAACGCCTTACTGTTAGTAGGGTTGTTTGCCGTTTTCCTCATTATTGCCATAGTATTGGTTACCCGCCAAATGAAGCGCATCGCCAAAATACGCAAGGAACTCTACCACAAAAACCAAGATTTAGAGCAACTCAACGAACACCTGCGAGAGGTAGTAACCCAACTCAACGAAAGCAACGAAGTAAAAGAAGCCTATATAGGCGAGTTTTTCAACTTGTGCTCGGTGTACATCAGCAAATTAGAAAAATACCAAAAAATGCTTACCAAAAAGGCAAAAGACCGCAATTGGGACGAACTCAACAAAGTACTCCGCTCTACCGAGATGATAGAGCAAGAGCTGAAAGAGTTCTACAAGCTGTTCGACGATATTTTCTTACATCTATTCCCACACTTTATCACCGAGTTCAACGCTCTATTAGCCGAAGACGAGCGTTTTGCCCCCAAACCTCACGAAATGACCCCCGAGTTGCGCATCTTTGCCCTTATCCGCTTAGGCATCACCGATAGCTCTAAAATAGCCACTTTCTTACATTATTCCACCAATACCATCTACAACTACCGCACACGGGTGCGCAATAAAGCTATCGTACCGAGAGAAACTTTTGAAGAAATGGTAATGAAAATAGGCAAGAAATAACACAAAAAATAAGCTACTTTATTGCTAATCATTTCTTTTTTTGTACCTTTGTGGCGATAAAATAAAAACAACCAAATACAATTAGTATAAAGAATGAAAAAAATAGTAGTAACAGGCGGGTTGGGCTTTATTGGCTCTCATACCGTTGTAGAATTACAAAACGCAGGCTTTGATGTGGTTATCATTGATAACCTTTCCAATGCCCAAGAAAATGTAAAAGACCACATTGCTAAAATTACAGGTAAAATGCCGGTGTTCGAGAAATTTGACTTGCGTGATAAAGCTGATGTACAAGATTTCTTCAAGCGTCATCGCGATGTGCAAGGGGTGATTCACTTTGCTGCCTCTAAAGCGGTAGGTGAGAGTGTGGAGAAACCGCTTTTGTATTACGAAAATAACCTTACCAGCCTTGTATACCTCTTGCAAGAACTGAGCAAGTTGCCCAAAGCACACTTCATTTTCAGTTCGTCTTGCACCGTATACGGTCAGGCAGATGAGTTGCCTATCACTGAGAATGCTCCTGTGAAGAAAGCCGAATCGCCTTATGGTAATACCAAACAAATCAGTGAGGAGATTATCGGTGATACTTGCAAGGTTACTCCTTCGCTCAATGCGATTGCCTTGCGCTACTTTAATCCTATTGGGGCACACCCTTCGGCTGAAATAGGCGAACTGCCCTTAGGCGTACCTCAAAACTTGGTGCCTTATATCACCCAAACGGCTATAGGTTTGCGTGAGAAACTCTCGGTTTTCGGTGGCGACTACCCTACCCCTGATGGCACTTGCATTCGCGATTATATTCACGTAGTGGATTTGGCGAAAGCTCACGTGATTGCACTTCAACGCCTATTAGAAAGCAAGAATACTGAAAACTATGAAGTCTTCAATATAGGAACAGGTAAAGGTAGTACTGTTTTGGAAGTTATCCAAAGCTTTGAACGCGTATCGGGCAAGAAATTGAACTACCAAATTGTAGGTAGACGTGCTGGTGATATCACCGCTGCTTATGCTAACACTGATAAGGCTAACAACGTACTCGGTTGGAAAGCCCAAAGCTCTTTGGACGATGCGATGCGCTCGGCTTGGCAATGGGAACAGAAGGTACGAGGTAGGTCGGTGCGAGCCGCACAGGCAGGAGAAAAATTAGCAAATTAGGGAATTAGGAGTGAGCCACACGGGCAGTCGTAACACGACAGGTAGTAATGGAGTTCTCGGACGATTCGGGCTTGTCGGACGGAAGTAAGACGAGATAGAAGGCTTTATTGGGAAGAGTTAAGGAGATAGAAAGATATCGGAGATATTCGGAAGAGGTGATTTAGGAAAAAAGTAAAAAATGAGCTGTAAGATGGGTGGGGTTAGCTTATAGAGAGCTTATAGGAAGCTTATACGAATCTTGGACGATTGGTATAGAAAGGGTATATAAATAGTTGATTAACACTATAATACAACAACGCTAAAAATGCCAAAAAGAGGGTTTCGAGGCGAAAGAAAGAGGAATAGGCACTAGGCCTTAGGCCATAGGCACTAGGGGGAAGTACGACGGAAAGGAGAAGGGATAATTAGGAAATTAGCAAATTAGAAAATTAGTAAATGGGGAAGTGTGAGGTCTTAGGTCATAGGCAATAGGGGATAACATCCCCCTTTACACATACCCAGCTGTCGCTGGCTACCTTTTAAAAGGGGAATGTGGTGAAGGGGAAAAGATAAAAAAGTTAATAACAATTTTTGGATTAAGAAAGGGAAGGGACTGACTGAGGAAACTCAGATAGTCCCTTTACCGCTCATTATATGATTAGATTATGAACGAGCTTTTAAACGATTTTTCTAATACACACTTCATAGGAGAACTCTCCCTTGGGGTAGTGTGCTTCCGCTTGCTTTTAGCAATAGTCTTTGGCGGATTGGTAGGCTTCGAACGAGAACGCAAGCACAAGCCCGCTGGCTTTCGCACGTATATACTCGTGTGCTTCGGCTCTGCGGTAGTTTCGATGATTCAAGACCAATTACGCATTAGTCTTATTGACTTTAACGCACATTTTCCTGAACTGGCAGCTCTTTTCAAAAGCGATTTAGGGCGTTTGGGTGCGCAGGTGATTAGCGGGATAGGCTTTTTGGGGGCTGGTAGCATTATTAAAGAACGCGGAGAAAGTATTGCGGGAATGACTACCGCAGCGGGTATCTGGGCTACGGGTTGCGTAGGCTTGGGTATTGGCTGGGGTTTTTACAATATCGCTGTGGTGGCTATTGTTTTTATGCTTATCATTATGATATTCCTCAAAAGAGTGGAATCACAGCTCATTAAGAGAAATTTTGTAGGAGTTTTTCAGGTTACTTATGAGGAAGAAGAACTAAATGTGGCTGAAACTATAGAAATCTGCTCGGCTATCTTCCGACGCAAGTCAATGAGCATAACAAAAGTAGAAAAGGACGTCGAAAATCACACGCTTACCTTTACGATTGCTACCGCTGATGTTTTGAGTATAGGCAGTGTGGTGAGTTTGCTTTCGGCTAAAGAAGGGATTGCGGCAGTTTCGCAAATACAGTAAGAACGCATCGGTATGTACGATTTTATTATTATAGGCGGAGGCTTAGCAGGTGTTACTTTTGCTAACTTTTTGGAAAAACACGGCAAGAGCTTTTGTTTGATAGCCGACCGCTCACAAGTAGCTAGTTTGATTGCGGGAGGAGTGTATAATCCGGTAGTTTTAAAGCGATTTACTCCCATATGGCGAGCCGAAGAGGTAATGAGTATGATTGAGCCGTTTTATGCGGAAATAGAGGCTAAAACGGGTGTTTCTTTTCATATATCAATGCCTGTGCTCCGAAAGTTTGCTTCGGTAGAAGAACAAAACAACTGGTTCACTGCTGCTGACCAACCTTTGCTTTCGGGTTACCTCAGCACTACATTAGTGCCCGAAACCAATCCCGCAGTACCAGCTCCTTTTCTTTTTGGAGAAGTAATGCGTACAGGGAGAGTAGAAGTGAAGAAGTACTTATCGGAATGCCTCAGGCATTGGCAGGAAGAAGGAGTTTATCACGCTAAGACTTTCGATTATGAAGCACTTGAGATTTGCGATACACACGTGGTATATCGGGGAGTAGAAGCTCGCAACATCGTGTTTTGTGAGGGCTGTGGCATTAGTAAAAATCCTTATTTCAGTTCTTTGCCAATGCGCCCTTGTAAAGGTGAGACTCTTAGCTTTTACGCTCCCGATTTACAGTTGCACACTATCCTAAAAAGTGATGGTAGTATCATTCCGTTAGGGGGAGATACTTACATTATGGGAGCAACTTATGACCCCGAAGACCTTACAGATACCATTACAGAGGGAGCTCGCAAAGAACTATTAGAGAAACTGCGCAAGATGGTGCGTTGTTCTTTTGAAATTATCTCACACCAAGCGGCTTTACGCCCCACGGTAGCTGATAGAAGACCTTTAATAGGAAGCCACCCGTTGTATCCTCATCTTTGGGTGCTCAACGGGTTAGGGACAAGGGGAGTGCTCAATGCACCCTTCTGTGCTAAGATACTTTATGAAGCGGTGTACGAAGAGAAAGAGATTCCTAAAGAGATGAACATAGCGCGTTTCGCTAAACGACTTAGAAGATAAAAAATAGGGAAGAGTTGTGTTCTGCAGCTCTTCCCTTTTTTTTCTTAATACTTAACCTATTTAAAGGTCTTTCCCAATGTCTTTTCGCCAGTAAGCACCTTCAAACTGTATCTTACTGATATTGTCGTAAGAGTGTTGTAAGGCTTCTTTGAAATCATCACCAAGCGAAGTAATGGCGAGTACGCGACCACCAGCGGTGAGGAGTTTGCCGTCCTTCAAAGCAGTGCCTGCGTGATATACAGTGCTACCAACAGCTTTTTCAGTGCCTGTAATCTCTTTTCCTTTCTCATAATCCTCAGGATATCCACCCGATACCATTACCACCGTAGTAGCGCTCTGCGAGGTTACTTTCAGCTCTTGTGAAGCCAAAGTGCCGTTGTAAAGAGATTGGAAAAGCGGAATGAGGTCGCTTTCTATACGGGGGAGAACAGCTTCGGTTTCGGGGTCTCCCATACGCACATTGTATTCTATCACGTAAGGCTCGCCGTCTACTTTTATGAGTCCGATGAATACAAAGCCTTTATATACGATACCTTCCTTGTGCAATCCTGCAATAGTAGGCTTTACGATGCGCTCTTCAATCTTCTGCATAAAGGCTGCATCGGCGAAAGGCACCGGCGAAACAGCCCCCATACCGCCTGTGTTGAGCCCTGTATCACCTTCGCCTATGCGCTTATAGTCTTTGGCGGTAGGCAATATCTTATAATCTACTCCATCGGTGAGGACAAAACAACTGAGCTCAATGCCTTCGAGGAATTCTTCAATCACCACCTTAGTACTTGCTTTCCCAAATTTTTCGTTGATGAGCATACGGCGCAATTCGGCTTGGGCTTCTGTTAAGTTATCTAAGATAACAACTCCTTTACCAGCAGCCAAACCATCGGCTTTCAGTACATAAGGGGCTTTCATCGCACTGAGGAAAGCACAACCTTCTTCCACTGTATCCTTAGTAAAGCTCGCATATTTAGCTGTGGGAATATGGTGACGTACCATAAACTCTTTGGCGAACTCCTTACTACCTTCAAGAGTAGCGCCTTGCTGTGAGGGACCTATCACTTGCACGTGGGCAAGGGCAGGGTCGGCAGTAAAGAAATCGTACACTCCTTGCACTAAGGGGTCTTCGGGACCTACCACTACCATTGCAATCTGTCTTTCGAGTACAAAGACTTTCAGTGCTGGGAAGTCGGTAGGGCTGATAGCTACATTGGTAGCTACGGTGTGAGTACCCCCATTACCAGGGGCAATATACAAGGCGTCGCATAGCGGACTTTGGTGTAATTTTACGGCAAAAGCGTGTTCACGACCGCCAGAGCCAAGGATAAGTATATTCATTTTGTTAATTTGGTGCGAGCCGCACAGGCATATAATCTATCAATTTGTCAATGTGTCGATTTGTCAATTAAATAGCACCGCTACTCATTTGCTAATTTTCTCATTTGCTAATTTTACAATACGGTATCGGTTGGATTTTGTGTTGGTTAGCACGGTTGAGGCGGGTATATATCTCGAATACTTCACGCTCTCTACCCCTAAATTCCTCAGCTTTTTTGCCTTGCTCAGTTTGGAGCATTGCCCATTCAAGCTCATCGTAAGTAGCTTTCAGTTGATCTTCATCGCTACGGTCGTCGCCAAAAAGCCCGTCGGAAGGTTTTGCTTTGAGAATGCTTTTTGGGATATGCAGATACTCACCGAGTTTGTACACTTCGCTCTTCATCAGGTCGGCTATGGGGCTTATATCTACCCCACCATCGCCGTATTTGGTAAAGAACCCTACTCCAAAATCTTCAATCTTATTGCCCGTGCCTACTACTATATAGCCTTCGAGTCCTGCAAAATAGTAAAGGGTCGTCATTCGCAGACGTGCACGAGTGTTGGCAAGTGCCATTTCGTAAGTAGATTTATCGGTAGGGGGTATTTGTGCCACAAATTGGTCGAATACAGGAGTGAGGTCTACCCGCAGGTCGCTCACATTAGGATAATGTGCTTTGAGAAACTCTATATGCTCCTCAGCGCGGCTCACGTGGCTTTCAGCTTGGTGAATAGGCATTTCGAGGCAGAGAGTAGGCAAGCCCGTACGCGCACAAAGGGTAGAGACGACTGCCGAGTCTACCCCGCCCGATACGCCTATTACTAACCCTTTTACGCGAGCGTTCTCGGCGTAGGTCTTTATCCAATTAATTATTTGAGAAGCTATATTTTCCATTATATTGAAGTGTTTAACTCTTATGGCGACAAAAATACTACATAATTACCAAATCAGCAAATTTATCATTCACTATTAGAAAAGTCTTTCGTCCAAAAGACTCAAATACTCTTTCTCGGTAACAATTACGTGGTCTAAGAGTTTGATGTCTAACATATCACCTGCTGTTTTTACTCTCTGGGTGAGTTCGATATCTTCCTTGCTGGGGGTGGTGTTACCCGAAGGGTGGTTGTGCACTAATATCAACGCAATAGCTCCTTGCTCCAACGCTGTTTTGAAGAGCAGTCGCACATCTACGGTAGTCTGGGTAATCCCTCCTGAAAAAAGTCGTGCTTTGTGTATCACACGATTGGTGCTATTGAGGTAGAGTACCCAAAATTCCTCGTGGGGCAACTCGCCTATGAGAGGTTGCATTAGGGTAAAAACGTTATGAGCTACCTCTATTTTAGGCTGTAGTTCGGGAGTTTCGGCAGCGCGTCGTCTGCCCATTTCGGTAGCGGCGAGAATCGTAATCGCTTTTGCCTGTCCAATACCTTTGAAGGCTTGTAATTGTTGCAAACTCTGTTTGCCCAAAGTCGTCAAGCTATTATTCACCGAAGCCAAAATGCGCCTACTCAGCTCCACAGCACTCTCATCTGCCGACCCCGAGCCTAATAGTATCGCCAAAAGCTCGGCATTACTAAGGGCTGTTTTACCCTGCGAAATCATCTTCTCACGCGGTTTATCGGTATCCGCCCAGTTTTTAATGGTCATAATTTTAGTTATTAGCCGTTATAGTTTGCAACGTATTTCCTTTTACTCACATACCCAGTTGTGAGCCCTCGCTGGCTTTACCTTAATTATCTATTACTTATCCTATTCGCCAGCCAGCTCACATAAAACAGCTGAAAGCTGTGATAAAGCATTATCGGCAAGAGGAACATCACTTTGTTATCGTCGGGAATACCCAATACCATCATAAATAAACTCCCGTGTACTAACGATTTCTTCGAGCCACAAAAAGTAGTAGTAATCGTATCTTCGCGGTTAAAGTGCAAACGGTGCGATGCCCATTGCAAGAGATAGTATACAATGAAAAACATACCCACCACTGCTACTGCGATAATCGCAAAAGTAATCGGTGGGACACTGCCAAATATACGGTTTACAAAAGCGGTCGAAAAGCTCTCGTAAACAATCAGCAGGATAATAAGCCTATCAAACTTGCCTATCAGTTTGCCGTAACGCTCTATAAACTTCTTGCACAGCGGATTGAGCAAGAGCCCTAATACTATCGGCAACAGCACTTTTAATAATAATTGCTGTATAATTGCTACTTGGTCTACTGCCCCACCACTACTGCTTTCCATAAAAGGGTGCATTAGCATAGGGGTAGCAAAAATACCTATGAGCCCCGAGATAGAAGCGTTGAAAATCGCTGAGGGCACGTTCCCTTTTGCGATAGACACCATCACTACCGATGACGATACGGTAGACGGCAAGCAAGCCAAAAAGTATATCGAAAGCCACAACACGTAGAACTCTGTGCCCTGTGCTATCTTGTAAAAAGGCATTACCAAGAGCGGAAACAGCACAAAGGTAGCTATTTGTACTAGCAAGTGTAGCTTCCAGTTCTTAACGTCGTTCAGCACTTCTCGCAAGTTCAGTTTGAGTCCGTAAAGCAGAAAGATAATTACAATCCCCCAATCGATAAAGGTTCCTAAATTAAAGTAAGCGTTATAGCTTTCTCGATAAGGAATAAGGTACCCCATAAGTACCATTAGTACCAAGAACCACAAAAACGCGTTTTTAACAAAAAATTTATGTAAGTTTGTCATTTGCTTTCGTTTTAACTATTGTTTTAGTTCCCGTAAAAAACTGATATTTAAATATTTATATACCTTTTCTATACTTATCTTCCAAGATTCGTATAAGCTTCCTATAAGCTTTCTATAAGCTAAGACCACCTTTCCTGTACCCTTCCAAGTGTTCTGAACCTTTTCGTTTCTTTTCGTCTCCATCTACCAATCTGTTAATTTCCTAATTCTCTAATTTTCTCATTCTCTCATTTCTCCTTGCCCGTCCGGCTCGTTCCTAATTTTCTAATTTTTCCCGCTTGTCGTGCTACGACCTCGCACCTAATTTTTCCCGCATTTATCAACTATCAGAGCTACTGCACCGTCACCCGTTACATTACAAGCCGTGCCAAAGCTATCCATCGCTATATAAAGTGCAATCATCAGTCCCTGTTGCGCCTCATTAAAACCAAGAATACTGTTCAGCACTCCCAAAGCAGCCATAATAGCCCCTCCCGGTACCCCAGGGGCAGCAATCATCACCACCCCCAGCATCATTATAAAACCAGCAAACAGCGAAAAGTCATAAGGCATTCCTTGAAGCATCATCAGGGCAAGCGCACAAGCCGTAATCTTCATCGTACTGCCCGAAAGGTGAATCGTAGCGCAAAGCGGAATCACAAATCCCGCTATCCGTTGCGAAATGCCTAATTTCAGTGCCTGCCTCAACGTTACAGGAATGGTAGCAGCCGAAGATTGTGTGCCCAAAGCCGTCGCATAAGCCGGTAGCATCGTAGCCAGTGCCTTAAACGGATTCTTCCCTGCAATACTTCCCGCAATCAGGTATTGGATAATGAGCAAAGCAATATGCATCACAAAAAGAACCAAAATCAGTTTAAAGAACACCTTCATTATTGCCATTACCTGTCCGTTGAAGGTAATTTCAGCAAAAATACACATAATATAAATAGGCAATATCGGTATAATAGCCCTAACGATAAGCCATTTCACAATATCGCCAAACTCTTTAATCACCTCTGTAAGTTTCGATTCTTCTCTAAACGACAACCCAATCCCAATGATAAAAGAAAACAGCAAAGCACTCATCACATCAGCCAAAGGAGGCATCTCAATGGTAAAATAAGGAGGCAAACTCTTTCCTTTATCTACAATGGCACCCAATTGTTCACCCTGCAATAGCGAAGGAAAAAGAGATTCGCCCACCAAGTAAGTAGAAAAACCCGAGAAAAGCGTAAAAGCATACGCAATTCCTATGGTAATAAGCAGTAACTTACCTGCATTTTTACCCAAATCACTAATCGAAGGCATAATGAGCCCCATCAAAATCAGCGGTATTGCAAACTTTAAAAAGTTGCTAAACAACACCTGAAAAGTAATAAGAATGCGGTACAACCATTCAGGCGCATAATAGCCCAACGCTATCCCAAACAGGATACCACAAACCACCTTAAACAAAAGATTATTAAAAATATTTTTCATTTTCTAGATATTAAAATTATGCTTAAAATAAATCTACTACAACTATCTGCCTCGTACGACTCACTCTGCTTGTTGTGCTACAACTCGTGCTACGACTTGTGCTACGACCTACGACTTCTGCAGATACTCCCATTTCTTTTGTAGAAAATAATCGGCATATTCACTGTAATCACTCGTTTCATAAAAAGAAAGCAAAGCCTTACGGTACGTATTGATATCCTCTAAGCGAGTCGTGTGAATCGGTACGATATCGTCATTCATCAGCACAATACTCTCAACCAAGCGCGAAGTACGCTTATTGCCGTCGATAAAAGGTTGCAAGCGCGCAATATTGCAATGCAAAAACACCGCTTTCTCTAAAGGATTTTCTATTTCAGCCTGTTCCTCCATTATCTGGTCTAAGGCTTTTTCAATAAGGTGCTCCTCAGTAGGAGGTGTGTAATCCGTTCCAGTAATCCGCACAGCGCGTTTGCGGATAATACCCCTCTCGCGGTTATCTATCAAATCAGCAATCAAGCGAGAGTGTAGCTCAAAAAGCAATCGTTTGTTAATCTCTTCGGTATTCCCTTTTTTGATATACTCTACTTCCGAAATAAAAGTGCTGTAAAGGTTTTTGAGCATTTTAGCCTCTTCATAGCGCCTGGGTGAAGTAATACCATCTTTTAAGAGCGTTTCCGTCTCTACAAAAGTATAAGTATTGCCTTCTATTTTCCCAGAGTAAAACGACCATATCACCGCCAAGTCTTGTATTTCCGAAGAATATAAGTCACTTAGGGGTGAAAAATGGTTATGTTCCAAAATACGAGCTGCCAACGCTTGCTGTTCTGTTGTAAAGATGTATTTCATTAAACTTTTAGGTTTTACGTGGCAAATGTACGATATTTTGCCTTCTTTCAGCAAAAGAACTCGTGAAATTCACTAAAAAGAAGAAAGTATAAAACCTATATGTATTGATAATCAATATTATAAATAAGTACAATTAAATATTTTTCTAAAAAGAATTGCGAATATTTTTTTACAGAAAAATATAAAGATAACTTATCAATTTACCAATTTTGAAGACTATGTAATGATTTGAAAAAAAATCTAAAAATATTAAAGAATAATTGAAAAGAATAAAAGATGTAGCTTGTCGCACTTAACGAAATAAACAATTTAAAGCTTCTATCTGCTCTTCAAAAACCTCTTTGCTCAGTAATTTTTGTTTGTACAAATATCCTAAAAAACTAATTCCTTGGTTCAAAATCTTTACCGCCTGTAAAGACTCTCCCATATGCTGATACATACAAGCCAAATTCTCACACGAAAAAGTGTATATTTCTACAAACGGAATCTTTAGCTTTTCACATCTATCAGCGTGAGTTGCTAATACTTCTGCCCTATAAAAAGCCTCTCGACTATGCGAAAGCGCTTCCATATACGCCTCTTGCATAAATTCTTCTGTTGAAAGATCCATAAGCTCCTGCCAGTAACTCTCGATATGACACATACAGTAATCACTCATAATATTTTAATTTTAAAAGATATAACCATTGAAAGCGCAAAGGTAAAAATATTTTTTAGATAAGCCTAAAAATATATGATTAATTTTTTATTAGAGTGTTTGCAAACACTCTAATAAAAATATTATTTGTTAGTTAATAATTGACAATCAGCAAATTTTAAAATAAGAAACAAAAAAAATCTTCACTTTTATTTGCCTTTTTTAAAAAAGTCCCTACATTTGCACAATATTTAGGTTTCTGCTCATAGGTCTCATATTTCAGACCTCAGCTTCTGAAACCATAACACCTACAGCCTATGGCTTAACGCCTGTGGTCTAAACAACTAAAAATAAAAAAGAATGTTACAAAAAGGAAAAGTAGCACAAGTAATTGGACCTGTGGTCGATGTAGAGTTCGCTTCTGATAATGAACTCCCACGCATTTATGATTCCTTAGAAATCACAAGACCCGACGGTACCAAACTCATATTAGAAGTACAATCGCATATAGGCGAAGACGTGGTGCGCGCCATTTCTATGGACTCCACCGAAGGACTTAGCCGCGACACCGAAGTGATTGCCACAGGCAGTCCTATCAAAATGCCCGTAGGGCACGATATCTACGGTCGCCTCTTCAACGTAATTGGTGACGGGGTCGACGGACTCGGCAACCTGCCCAAAGACGGCGACAACGGCTTGCCTATTCACCGCGAAGCTCCCAAATTCGAAGAACTCTCCACCACTACCGAAGTACTCTTCACCGGTATCAAAGTAATCGACCTTATCGAACCTTATGCCAAAGGAGGTAAAATCGGTCTTTTTGGCGGTGCTGGTGTAGGTAAAACAGTGCTCATTCAAGAATTGATTAATAACATCGCCAAAGGACACGGCGGTCTATCAGTATTCGCTGGGGTAGGCGAACGCACCCGTGAAGGAAACGACCTGCTACGCGAGATGCTCGAATCGGGCATTATCAAATATGGCGAAGGCTTTATGGAATCGATGGAAAAAGGCGGTTGGGATTTGAGTAAAGTAGACCGCAAGGCTCTTAAAGAATCCAAAGCTACTTTCGTTTTCGGACAAATGAACGAACCTCCTGGAGCACGTGCGCGTGTAGCCCTCTCAGGGCTCACTATTGCCGAGTACTTCCGCGATGGTGCTGGCGAAGGTCACGGTAAAGACGTGCTTTTCTTCGTCGATAATATCTTCCGTTTCACCCAAGCAGGTTCTGAGGTATCCGCCCTTTTAGGTCGTATGCCATCAGCGGTGGGTTACCAACCTACGTTAGCTACCGAAATGGGTGCGATGCAAGAGCGCATCACCTCTACCAAGCACGGTTCTATCACCTCAGTACAAGCGGTATATGTACCTGCCGACGACCTTACTGACCCCGCTCCGGCAACTACCTTTGCCCACCTCGATGCGACCACCGTATTATCGCGTAAAATCGCCGAGCTCGGTATCTACCCTGCGGTAGACCCTCTCGATTCTACTTCGCGTATCCTTACCCCCGAAATTTTGGGTAAAGAGCACTACGAGTGCGCACAACGCGTAAAAGAGCTCTTACAACGTTACAAACAATTGCAAGACATTATCGCTATCCTCGGTATGGAAGAGCTTTCAGAAGACGATAAAGTAGCCGTTGCTCGTGCACGTCGCGTACAGCGTTTCTTGTCACAGCCTTTCCACGTAGCCGAGCAGTTTACAGGCTTACCAGGAGCTTATGTAGATATCAAAGACACTATTAAAGGCTTTAATATGATTCTCGACGGCGAACTCGATCACCTTCCAGAAGCTGCCTTCAACCTTAAAGGCACCATCGAAGAAGTAATCGAAGCAGGTGAAAAAATGCTTGCCGAAGCACAAGCTAGTTAATAAGAAATTAGCTAATGTTAAATAACAACAAAAAAGCCCGTGTGGCTCGCACTTATGTTAGTAGAAATCTTTACTCCTGAAGCCCTTTTGTTTAAAGGTGAAGTAACCTCGGTGAAGGTGCCTGGGGCTAAAGGACCATTTGTAATATTAAATCACCACGCCCCTATCATCTCATTGCTTACGGAAGGCGAGGTAAAGCTCTTTGAGGGCAAAAAAGAACTGCAACATTTCACTATTACAGGAGGTACCTTGGAGTGCAACCAAAACAAAGTAGTGATTTTAGCAGACTAAAAGAAAGTTTTTTTTGTTTCATTGTAATTAAAAATTAAATGTAAATAACCGACTCTTGTAAATAAAGCAGTCGGTTATTTGTTTTTTGCTTTTCTGAAAAGAATGTTATATCTTTGCATTGTCAAATCAATAATCAAATACACTTATTAAAAATAATAAATATAACACAACTTTTTATTAAAAATAATAAATATAACACAACTTTCTTGTCTCTTAACTAAGTATTTTTATGAGCCCACAAACTGTACAGAAATTCTCTGATGAGTTCCTTCCCGAAGAAAAGGAGCTTATCGTGCTCATTGAAAGTCCTACCAATGGAGCAACTTATTATAATGGAGCTTGGGTACCTTCTAACAACCCTTTGGCGTATATCGAGGTAGCTACAGGTGAACTTTACGAAGGGAATATCCGTTTGGAATGGTTGGCAGCTGATGAAAGTAATTGGCAGTATTACTTCGCTCCGTTAGAAGCTTTCCGCATCAAAGTGCGCCCTAAGAAACCTGAATTCTCACACCCTGAGCAACGTTGCTTTTTGTTGGTAGCAGTCTTAGAAGAGAATGTAACCGAACCTCGTTTCGACCCTATTATTGAGGAATACAACACCGAAGTTACTTATGAAGATGAAGACTTTAGTTTAGAACTCAACCGAGAATACGATTGGTTTGAGGGTGAAATCCTCTATACCGATGAAGAAGTGCAGTTCACCGTAGAAACTACCGAACTAAGTGAGCTACAAGATATCTTAAAATCTTTCAAAAATGCTACTAAGGGCAAATTCAACAGATGGGTAGCAACCCTCAAAACCTTTGCCACTGAAAAACTTACTCCCTTAGCTAACAAATGGCAAAAAGAAGCAGATGCTACTACTCCTGAGATTACTCCCGAGCGTTTTGCTCAGCGTATGAGTATCACAAGTATCATTCTTTTTGAGGACAAGCGTTTCTGTATCTATTTTGATGACGACGATATGTTCTGGGGGCACGCTATTGCCGTATACGGGAACCTCAACGGCGAGCTCGAAGAGGCTACTATCGAGGGGTAAAATGATTGACAAACAAATAAACCCTATGGACTCACAGTTTCTCATATACCAAAATCAAGAAGGAGATGTTAAGATAGATGTACGCTTCCAAGATGAAACAATATGGCTTTCATTAGACCAAATGGCTACTCTTTTTAGCCGTGACAAATCTACTATATCACGACATATTAAAAACATTTTTGAAGAAGGGGAACTATACAGAAACTCAGTTGTTGCAAAATTTGCAACAACTGCCACCGATGGTAAAAAGTATCAGGTAGAATATTACAATCTCGATGTGATCATCTCAGTAGGTTATCGGGTAAAATCACAACAAGGAACGCGTTTTCGTATTTGGGCAACTCAGCAACTCAAAGAGTATTTAATCAAAGGTTTTGTGTTAAATGACGAGCGTTTTAAGCAAGGTACTGCGATGAACTACTTCGACCAGCTCCAAGAACGCCTCCGTGAAATACGAATCTCTGAACGGTTCTTCTACCAGAAGATTAAAGATATATACAAAACCAGTATAGACTACAACCCTCAAGATGAGCAAACCATAAAGTTCTTTAAGGTAGTGCAAAACAAACTCCTATGGGCGGTTAGTGAGCAAACAGCAGCCGAGATAGTCTATAATCGTGCTGATGCCTCTTTACCCCTTCTGGGTATGCAATCCTACGACAAAACAGCTACTGCCACTATTAAAAAAAGTGAAGTAAGCATCGCCAAGAATTATCTCAACGAAGAAGAAATAAAGCTTTTGGGCTTGCTTGTAGAACAATATTTAGCTTTCGCCGAAACTATGGCACAACAGCAAACGCCTATGTATATGAAAGACTGGATAGCCCGCTTGGATATTATCCTGCAACTCAATGGCAGAGAGCTCTTACAACACGCTGGTAAGATTTCACACCAAATGGCTATAGAGAAATCTGCCCAAGAGTATGAAAAATACCAAACTAAGCAACGCCAAATAGAACGTAAAAACAGCCTTAAAGAATTAGAGGACGACCTGAAACAATTAACAAATTAATCCTTTCTTCCTTAATCTAAAAAACAGTGATTTCAAAAAATACCATAGATAAAGTATACGACCAAATGCGGGTGGAGGAAGTTATTGGCGACTTCGTCCAACTGAAGCGTGCAGGCTCTAATTACAAAGGGCTGAGTCCGTTCTCCAACGAACGGACACCCAGCTTTATGGTCTCGCCCGTAAAGCAAATATGGAAAGACTTCAGTAGTGGCAAAGGCGGGAATGCTATTGCCTTCTTAATGGAGCACGAGCATTTCACCTACCCCGAAGCCATTCGCTATTTGGCTAAAAAATACCATATCGACATTGAAGAAACCCAGCAATCTTCCGAAGAAAAAGCACAAGCCGATGAGCGCGAGAGTCTCTATATCGTCTCAGAATACGCCCAACAATATTTTCAGAACACCCTTTTCAATACCGAAGCCGGTAAGGCTATCGGTATGACCTATTTCAAAGAGCGCGGTTTTACCGAGGAAACAATCCAAAAATTCCGCTTAGGCTTCTCCCCCGACGAGTGGACTGCCTTCACCGATAACGCCCTTGCCAAAGGCTATCAGTTGGAGTTCTTAGAAAAAACGGGGCTCACCATCGTCAATGCCGACCGAAAGTTCGACCGCTTCAAAGGACGCGTAATGTTCCCCATTCACTCTATGAGCGGACGCGTATTGGGCTTTGGGGGGCGTATCCTCACCAACGACAAGAAACAAGCTAAATACCTCAACTCTCCCGAAAGTGAGATTTACCATAAAAGCAAAGTGCTGTATGGCATTTTCTTCGCCAAACAAGCCATCGCCAAAGCCGATAACTGCTATTTGGTTGAAGGCTATACCGATGTGATACAGATGCACCAAAAGGGTATCGAAAATGTAGTAGCCTCAAGCGGAACAGCACTTACGCAAGACCAAATCCGACTCATTCACCGTCTCACACCCAACATCACGGTGCTGTACGATGGTGATGCCGCTGGCTTACGTGCTTCCATTCGCGGGGTAGACCTCATCTTGGAACAGGGTATGAATGTAAAGGTCTGCACCTTCCCCGAGGGAGACGACCCCGATAGCTTTGCCCGCAAAACCGCTTACGAAGACCTCGTGCTATATCTCGAAAACAACGCCACCGATTTCATTCGCTTCAAAGCCTCCCTCCTAATGCAAGAGGCGCAGAACGACCCTATCAAAAAAGCCGAAACCATACGCGATATGGTAGAGAGTATCTCTAAAATCCCCGACCTTATCAAGCGGGAAGTTTATGTGCGCGAGTGCGCTACCATTATGGACATCTCGGAACAGGTGCTCTTCTCTACTTTGGCGCAAATTCTCAAAAAAGACTTTTATGAAGGACAAAAAGTAGAGCGCAAGCAATCTACTATGCAAGTGATACAAACGCCAGAAGAGACTCAAAAACGCACGATAAACCGTTTGGAGGTGTTAGAGCACGATTTAATAAAGATTCTTCTTTCCAAAGGAAATGAAGACTGTGTTTTCACCGATACTATTCTGGTAGAAGAAGAAAACGGCGACCTCAAAGAAAAACAAGTACAGCAAACCCTCAAAGTTTACGAAAAAGTATTCCTCGAACTTCAAGAAGACGAAATAGAGTTCGCTAACCCCGATTTCAAGCAGATATATGACCAACTAATGACAATGTTCCAAGAAGATGCTTCCTATGATGTGAGTAGGCTTGCAAACGAACTTCCTGTGGAACTCAGTGCTAAGGTATCCGATTTGGAAATGGAAGACGAGTTTAGACATTTAGACAATTGGTTAAAACGAGATATTGTGGCAAAGGAGAAAGACAGAGACCTCAATAGAATTATCTCGGATATCATTCTAAATATTCGTTTGCTATTAATAATGCACCTCATCAACAATTTAGCAGAGAAAGTACGTACTGAAATAACAGATGAAGAACGTAAAAGTGTTATGGAGGAGGTGATAGGTTATAACCAACTAAAAACAATATTAGGAAAGCGCTTGAATGTGATAGTAAATTATTAAATCTTCTCCTTTTTGTCATTCTTCATTATTTTTGTACTTTTGCACTTTCTAACGAATACTCTAATATTACCTACGATGAAGAAATTATATACAACTTTAGTTTGCTTGCTACTGATTTTGGGTTGTAAGGACGATAAAGACGAAACACTCCCTTTGAGCGCTGAAAAAAACATACTTTCGTTTGTCTTTACGCTTAACGATACCCCTTATAGTGCCACTATCAGTGGGACGACTATCAGCGCACAGTTACCTGCCGATACCTCGCTAACTACCCTCACGCCTACTATTAGCATTTCAAAAGGCGCGACTATAAGCCCTAACACAGGGATAGCTCAAGACTTTTCTAAAGAAGTAAGTTACACCGTAACTGCCGAAAACAAGAGTACCAAAACGTATAAGGTGATGGTAACCAAGAAGGAAAAAGACGATGGAAAAGATGACGATAACGACGGCAAAGACGATGATAACAATGGCAAAGATGATGACAATAATGGTAATGACAATGGTACAAAAAGCTCAAAAGCCGAAATATTAGCTATTACCTTTACCAATATTGATTATCCTGAAGATGTGACTGTACTTGACAAAGGAGAAACTTATATAAAATTAGAAGTCCCTGAGGGTACTAATATAAAAGCGCTAACTTCAAGCATTACCATTTCAGAAAGAGCTACGATAGAACCTAAATCAGGAGCTACTTTAGATTACTCTCAAGGAGTTCGCTATACTATAACAGCCGAAGACAAAACAGAAAAAATATTTTATGTGATTGTAGAAGAAGGATACAATTCTTTTGAGAAAAGTTTCGAACTTCTTACTAAAAACACTGAATACCTAAAAGGTGGCGATGTTATCTCTATCGAAGTTGGAAGGCTGAAACCAAGACATAAAAATATAAAAGCTTATATTAGTTATAATAACAAATCAAAAGTAGAGGCTAAAATTAAAAATATAGATTATAATAAAAAGCTAATAGATGTTGTTTTACCCAACACATACACAAATGGAGCCTATGAGATTAAAATAAAGGTTAGTGATGGCAAAAAGGAAAACGAAGGATCTGTTTATTTTTTTCTAAATCAAGGAACACCTTTTTTTAAAGGAGTTTTATCTGAATCAGGGATACCTCGTCAAAGGGTATTACTTCCAAATGAAGAGTTTACAGCAGGTGTTTATATTAATCCGAAAGATAAAGAAAACTATAGTTTTTATTTGCACAAGAATGGTCAAGATTATTCTCTTATAGTAAAAAAAATAGATACTTACTATAATACGATTAGATTTGAAACTCCTAAAAAACCTACAACACCTTTGGAGAGTGGTTCTGATTTTCAATTTGTTATAAAATATCAAGGGAAAGAGTATGTATATCCTTTTAGGATTTATGTTCAAATAGCCGATATTCCAACTAAACTAGAATTAGATAATTACTCTCTCAAAAAAGGAGAAGAATTTACTGTGTATGCAGAATGTGTGGGTATTCGATACCAAGATAAACATACACCTCTTCCTAAACTCAAATTAATAAAAGAAGATGGTAGTTTCAAATATATTGAAGCTCTACGATTCCCTGAAAAAGGAATTCTATCCTTTTATGCGCCCTTTAAAATCCCAAAAGACTTTGAATCTGGTAAATACAAATGGACAGTTACTAATTTCGTAGGAGAATCAGCAGTAGCTGATAAAATGATTACTATCGAAGGCGCTACAACCCCAGTTGCTCCTTCACACCTAAAAGTTACTAAAGCTGAAATCGTAGATAAGAGTGCGGGGTTCTTTCCTAAGCAAGTGTATATCACTTTCAATGAAGCTATAGGTAATGCTAAATTAAAGGCTATTGTGTTTCCTAATCTGAAAATAGAAAATATGATTACCTATAAAAGTGCCGTAACCTCTTCTCGCTTATCAGATAATGACTATAACTATTTAATGAACAACCTCCCCAAAGGTTATGTACTCATTGAAGAAAACGGCAAGGAATACCAAGCTGAGTTTTCTTTAGTAAAAGGAAACTAACAACTAACCTCTTAAGAACTAACGTCTAAAGTATATATGAAGCCCATAGAACGAGCGGCAAAACTCTTTGCCGATATCAACGAACTGCTGATTTCCAGCGGTGCCAATACCCGAAGGGTAGAACGCAATGTAGAACGCATCTCTAATGCACTGAACTACCATTGCGAGAACTTCTATTCGCATTCGGCTATCGTGCTAACAATACAGGACAAAAGCACAGGCGAAAAAGAAACTATCGTGCGTTCTATCCCGCATCACGGAGTGAACTTCAGTGCGATTTCCGATATTAGTATTCTTTCGTGGGAGGCTATCGAAAAGAAACTCCCTATTGAGGAAATCGAAGAGCAGGTGGCTACTATCAAGGCGCGTCCGCATTACAATATGTATGTAATGTGGTTTTTTGTATCGATTGCAGGAGGCTCATTAGCCTACGTATTTGGCAAAGAAAACGCAAGTTATGCCGAGTTCGCTATGTCGTTTCTCGCTACTTTATTAGGGTTAGCAGGCAGACGTATTTTGCAGTTGCGCAAGTTCAACGTGTATATCTGTTGGGGTTGGGCTGCTTTCGTATCGGTAGCTGTGATGAGCATCTTCCGCTTGCTTGGCGTACAAGACTATCACAATGCCTTGGCAGCTTGTGTATTGTGGTTAGTGCCTGGGGTACCTCTTATCAATGGCTTTATCGATATGCTCTCAGGCTGTATTGTAGCAGGAATTGCTAAACTCACTCATGCTGCTATTTTAGTGTTTATGATTTCATTAGGTTTTTATTTAGCTTTACTATTATTCGGTTATGAACTTCCTTGATATATTTTTAGGTTTAGCAGAACGCATCTTTTGGTCGATGTGGATTTCTATCGGCTTTGCTTTATTGTTTAACACACCACGTCGTGCTTTATGGATAACAGGTGTATTAGGCGGTATAGGGTGGGGTATTAAGTTCATTCTATTAGCAACCTTAATGCCCGAACAAATCGTGATTACTTCTTTTCTGGGGGCTTGTGTGGTAGGGCTCTTAGCGGTGTATTTTGCCCACCGTGTACACACACCTCCTATTGTGTTTACCATTCCCGCCGTAATTAATATGATTCCTGGTAAATACGGCTATGAGTTTATGATGAAAATCATACAAATAGTAACCGTTGAAACCCCACAAAACGAAACATTAGATTTACTCTACCAAACCTTTAAATTAGGCTTACAAACAGGCTTTATTACTATGTGTTTAGCCTTTGGGGTGATTGCTCCTATGCTGTTATTTAACACCTACTCGGTAAAAGGTAAAGACCTAAACGACCTCATCAAACGTCGCCTCTTGCGCAAGAAAGCTGAAGGCAATTTACCAAAGGAAGAAGTGGAGAATGAACCGATATAGTTAATTAATAATTGACAATTAAAAATGGAAAATATATTACAAAACATCGCCTTAGTACAACAACGTATTGCCAACACTTGTGAGCGGGTAGGTCGCAAGCCGGAGGAAGTAAAGCTCCTCTTGGCTACTAAAACGGTAACTCCTGAGCGCATCAAAGTAGCATTAAATGCAGGATATACGCTCATTGCCGAAAACAAAGTGCAAGAGCTCAAAGAGAAGTATGAAGCGCTGAAAGACACTCCACATACCAATCATTTTATCGGTCATTTACAAACGAATAAGATAAAAGATATTTTGCGTTACGAAGTGAGTTGTGTAGAATCGGTAGACCGCCTCGATTTAGCCCAAAAACTCCACAACCGTTTGGAGAGTGAAGGTAAGGAACTCGATATCTTTATTCAGGTGAATACCTCTAACGAAGAAAGCAAGTTTGGTGCCGACCCCTCTGAGGTGCTCAATCTTGTAAAGCAAGTGGCTACACTGCCTACCCTACATATCAAAGGACTAATGACTATTGGTCTGTTTAGTGCCGAAACCGAAAAGGTGCGCGCCTGCTTTAAACTCCTTAAACATCTCCAACAAGAGATTATTGCTCTCAACCTCCCTAATGTAGACCCCCGAGAGCTCTCAATGGGAATGAGTGGCGACCTCGAAACCGCTATTGAAGAAGGTGCCACTATCGTGCGGGTTGGTACCGCTATCTTCGGTAAGCGCATCTACCCCGATAGCTACTATTGGAACGAAAAATAGTCATTAGCTGTTAATGATTATTCTTTAAGCCTTTAGCTATCGGTATCGAACACATTCGAATAGTCTGACTCGTTCGTATCAAAACTTTGGCAAAGTTTCAACTGTCCTTCGTGCTACGACCTCCCTCCATTTTCTAATTTTTCTTCCTCTTTTTCTTATTCCACTGGCGTGAGCTTTTAACTCGTGTCCCTATTTATTAATTTCTTAATTTTCTGATTTTTAACTTCTAACACCTAACATCTAATATATTTCATAAATAAACCTTAAAAAAGTTTTCGTTTTTGTTGTGTTTTATATTTTCTTTATTTACTTTTGCCCCACTATTTACTAAATACAGTAGTTAATAGGAGAAATAAGTAATTTCTAACAACTAATTCCCTTCTCCTATTCCCTATTTTCTAAAATAATAAATAACTAAAAATAATGGAACACCAAAATCAACAAAACAAAAGTTACGCATTACCCATTGCGATGATGTTCGCCTTATTCTTTATGATATCATTCGTAACGGGCTTACAAAACCCTTTCGGGGTAATTGTAAAAAACCAATTTATGGCAAGCAACCTCGAATCACAATTGGGAAACTTAGCCAACTTTATCGCTTATGCCTTTATGGGGATTCCCGCAGGGCTAATGCTACAACGCATCGGTTATAAGAAAACTGCTTTAACTGCTATTGCCGTAGGCTTCGTTGGCGTTTGTATTACTTTCCTTTCAGGTAATATGGGTAGCTTTGGAGTATACCTCACTGGGGCATTTATCTCAGGCTTCTCTATGTGTATGCTGAACGTGGTAGTAAACCCAATGCTCAACACCCTCGGGGGTGGTGGCAAACGTGGTAACCAACTCTTGCAATTCGGAGGCGCTATCAACTCTATCGGGGCAACTATCGTGCCCGTATTGGTAGGCTACCTCATTGGTACTATCAGCGCCGGCACTTCTATTGCCGATGCCAACCCTGCCCTCTTCTTAGCAATGGGTATCTTCGCTTTGGCATTTATTGTACTTGCCCTAATGCAAATACCCGAACCTCACGCAGCGGTAAAACAAAAAGATGTAACCGATAAACACAGTCCACTATCTTTCCGCCACTTTATATTAGGAGCAATAGCTATCTTCCTTTACGTAGGGATTGAAGTAGGAATTCCCAACATCGCAAACCTTTTTATGACCAGTAGTCCAGAAATGAACGGCTTAGCAATAGATACCACTATTGCAGGTTCAGTAGTAGGTACCTATTGGTTCTTGATGTTTATCGGTCGTCTTACCGGAGGTTCATTAGGAGCGAAGTTTTCAAGCAAAGGAATGCTCACTTTTGTATCTTCCTTAGGAATTCTTTTTGTTATCTTAGCTATATTAATACCCGAAACGCAAATGGTAAATATGCCTGTGTTCAAATCTGATATTTCTTTTGGGTTAGCCGAAGTGCCAATAAGCATAATGTTCCTCATTCTTTGTGGCTTGTGTACCTCAGTAATGTGGGGAGGTATTTTTAACCTCGCTACCGAAGGTTTGGGTAAATATACAGCCGCTGCCTCAGGTATCTTTATGGCGATGGTATGCGGGGGTGGTATTTTGCCAGCTATCCAAGGTTGGGCTGCCGATGCTTTTGGTTATATCCAAAGTTACTGGGTAATCGTATTAGCATTGCTATTCCTCTTGTATTATGCCCTCGTAGGTAGTAAAAATGTAAATACCGATATCAACGTAGATTAATAATCAAATTTCCCTAAGTTAGAAGAAAGACTGCTCCCACTTTTAGTGGGGCAGTCTTTCCTATTTTCTCTCTTAAAAATTCTTTAAGCTTCTCTCATACAGTAAATTTTCCCTTCATTCTATCTTCACTCAAAGCCCGTCATTCGCAATTTGCCATTGATTGAGTATTATTAGTATGTCTAATATTGTAGCGTTAAATACGTTTTGTCTTTCCTTGTCACAATACTTTGCCAAAGTTTTAAATTGCCTGTGTGGCTCGCACCTTTGGCAAAGTTATACTATATCTCGTATTACGACCTCCCATTACCTTCGCCATTCGTCCCTCGCCCCTCGTCATTTCTTTCCTTCTCCGTCACTACATTCCCCCTCATTGAGGGGGCTAGGGGGAGGTTCCTTTTGATTTTCCGTCATACTCCCCCTAGTGCCTATGGCCTAAGGCCTAGTACCTCTTCCTCTTTCTTTCGCCTCGAAACCCTCTTTTTACCATTTTTTACATTGTTGTATTATATTATTAATCAATCATTTATACACCCTTTCTATACCAATCGTCCAAGATTCGTATAAGCTTCCTATAAGCTCTCTATAAGCTAACCCCACCCTTCTTACAGCCTTTTTTCACCAAAAAACCTCCCTCCCCTCTTCCGAACTTCTCCGATATCTTCCGAACCCCTCAACCCTCTACATTTGCTAATTTCCTAGTTTTCTCATTCTCTCATTTCCTAATTCAACAGCCTGTGTGGCTCACACTGCCTGTGCGGCTCGCACCTTTGGCAAAGTTAATTATCAGTATTTTTGGCATTACTTGGTATTATTGGCATTATTGGCATTATTTGGCATTATCAGTATTATTTCTTACCTTTGCCCCTACATTTTCTAATTTGCTAATCTGCTAATTTTCTAATCGAATTTATGAGAGTAGTTATCACCGGAATGGGTATTTATTCCTGTATAGGCACTTCACTCAGCGAAGTGCGCGATTCGTTATACCAAGGAAAATCGGGTATTGTTTTCTTGCCCGAACGCAAAGAATACGGCTATCGCTCTGCCCTCACAGGCTTTGTAGAAAACCCCGACCTAAAAGGACTCTTAGGGCGTCGCGAGCGTATTTCTATGGGGCAAGAAAGCGAGTTCGCCTATATGGCAACCCTCGAAGCGCTTAAAAATGCAGGTATCGATAGCGATTTCTTACAACAAAACGAAGTGGGAATCCTCTACGGCAACGACAGTGTAGCCGAGTCGGTAATTCTTACAAACGATAAGATAAGAGAGAAGAAAGATACTACCCTCGTAGGCTCTGGGGCGGTATTCCGTACGATGAACTCTACCGTAACGATGAACCTCTCTACTCTCTTCCAATTGCGAGGGGTAAATATGAGTATCAGCGCAGCTTGTGCTAGTGGGTCGCATTCGGTAGGCTTAGGCTACTTGCTTATCCAAAGTGGTATGCAAGACTGCGTAATATGTGGCGGAGCTCAAGAAATCAATAAGTACAGTATGGGCAGTTTCGATGGTCTTGGGGTCTTCTCAATGCGTGAGGACGAACCCACTTTGGCTTCTCGTCCTTTCGATGCCAGTAGAGACGGCTTAGTACCCAGTGGAGGGGCAGCTACTTTGGTGTTGGAGAGTTACGAGTCGGCGATGAGGCGTGGGGCAACCCCAATTGCTGAGGTGGTAGGCTACGGCTTTTCGTCTAATGGCGGACATATCTCTACACCCAATGTAGAAGGTCCTGCCCGTGCTATGGCACGCGCCCTCAAAAATGCAGGAATACAAGCCAGTGAAATCGACTATATCAATGCGCACGCCACTTCTACCCCCATAGGCGATGCCAACGAAGCAAAGGCAATTTATGAGATTTTTGGCAGTAATATTCCTGTGAGTTCCACCAAATCAATGACCGGACACGAGTGCTGGATGGCAGGAGCTAGCGAAGTGATATACTCAGTCCTGATGATGCAAAACAGTTTTATAGCTCCTAATATCAATTTTGAAACCCCCGATGAGGCTTCTGCTAAGCTAAATATTATTCCCGAAACTGTAGAACGCCCTATTAAAGCTTTTTTGAGTAACTCTTTTGGTTTCGGAGGTACTAACTCAGCATTGGTAGTAAAAGCGTTTATTTCTTAAACTCTAAACGTCCTCCTGCAATAATTTCTTCATAAGTAATATATCCTCTGCTCAGCGGTTTGTCGTTGAGTAGTGTTTTTGCTTTGCTGTCTTTTCTTTTTTCAATCGTAAAAGTCTTGCCGTTCTCTAAATGCAAAGTAGCTTTATCGAATAGTGGTTCACTTAGATAATACCTGCTGTTGGCAGGGTTAAGAGGATACAAACCTAAGGCGGAAAGCACATACCAACTGCTCATCTGTCCGCAGTCCTCATTACCACAATGTCCGTCGGGTGTATTTTTGTATTGAGTGTTCAATATTTCGGTAACGCGCTGGGTAGTTTTTTCGGGGTGAGCTGTAAAGTGATAGAGATAAGCCACGTGATGACTCGGTTCGTTACCGTGCACATACTGTCCTATCATACCAGTACTAAAAATAGGCAGTTTCTCATCGGAAGTAACTGCCAAAGTGAACATCGAGTCGAGTTTTTGTTCAAAAGCCTTAATGCCTCCCATTGC
The DNA here is from genome assembly GCF_051417515.1 of Capnocytophaga sp. G1920. Classification (NCBI taxonomy): domain Bacteria; kingdom Pseudomonadati; phylum Bacteroidota; class Flavobacteriia; order Flavobacteriales; family Flavobacteriaceae; genus Capnocytophaga; species Capnocytophaga sp. G1920. The sequence continues at coordinate 2,349 of NZ_JBPRKH010000028.1, read as the reverse complement.
ATCACGCAATCCTTCGATATTTTGTGGCACAAACCAACGATAATGCCAAGCGTTGCTTTCGCAGAAGTATTTACTATAATCTTTGGGGTTAAAAGGTTTGATAAATTGCCCTTTGCTATCCTTAGGGCGGAAGAAAGTAGTTTTTTCGTCGAAGAGATTACGCCAGTTTTCAGCGCGTTTGGCAAAGTAAGCCTCATCTTCTTTTTTATTCAAAGCTTTGGCAAATTGTGCAATACACCAATCGTCGTAAGCGTACTCTAAGGTTTTGGACACCGACCAGTTTTCATCGGATTTATCTAAATCGTAAGGCACATAGCCATATTGTTTATATAAGTCTATTTCGCGTTCGTTTACCATTGCACTTTGCTTGCAAGCCTCGTAAGCCAAAGGAATATCCATCGGGATTTTCTTAAAATACGCATCTACGATAATAGACACAGCGTGATAGCCTATCATCATATTAGTTTCACCGCCTTGCATACTCCACACCGGTAGCGCACCATTTTCGCGGTAGTGTGCCAAAAAACTACTGATAAAATCGGCGGAGGCTTCGCGGTGTAACAAGGTATAAAGCGGATGAGCCGCACGGAAAGTATCCCAAAGAGAAAAAGTATCATAACGCTTTTCGGGAGTATCGACATCGCTGAAAAGATTAGGCGCCAACATCGATTGGTAGAGCGTTGTATAGAAAATTGTTTTTTGCTCCTCAGTACCGCCTTCTACCGTAATCTTCTGCAACTGCTTCTCCCATAGATTGCGAGCTGTCTCGCGATAGTCGTCGAAAGCAAAGTGAGGCGCTTCAACTTCCATATTTTTATACGCTTCCGCAATGCTATGCATAGAGAGAGCTGTTTTCACTACAATAGCTTCATTATCGGCAGTAGCATAGCGGAGTACAATTTTAGAACGGTTGCTCTTGCCGTTTTCTTTTTCTTCGGTAAACTCCTTATCAGCAAAGGGTTTGGAGAGTTTTATGACGAAATAGACCTTTTGGTTACGTGCCCAACCGGTAGAAAAGCGATAGCCTTCCAAAGTTGTATTATCCACCACTTTTAGATAGGTTTCGGTAGGCTTATCCCAGTTGATACTATAACCTAAATCTATTGTGATTTTAGACTGTTCGTCCTTAGGAAAAGTATAGCGTTGCACGCCTACACGAGGAGTGGCGGTAAGTTCGGCTTTGATACCATAACTCAGCAAATCGACGCTGTAATAGCCAGCCGTAGCGGTTTCGTGCTTATGAGAGAAATAAGAGAAGGGCAAACGGTCGTTTGCCTCTATGCGGTCGTTAAACCTGCTATTGGTAGGCATTATGAGCACATCGTAGAGGTCGCCCGCACCCGTGCCTGAGAGGTGGGTGTGTGAAAAGCCGGTAATGATGCTATCGGGGTAGAAGTAGCCCGAAATTCTGTCCCAGCCAGGGATACCTATATCGGGGCTTAGTTGCACCATTCCGAAGGGAGTCATCGCTCCTGGGTAGGTGTTCCCCGTACCATCGGTACCGATAAACGGATTTACGTAATTGGTGAGTTGCTTTTTAGGCAACTCTTTTTGTTCTGATGAGTTGTGGCAAGCCGTAAGGGCAAAAGCTAAAAGGTAAAAGTATGGTTTCATATAGGATTGAGTTATCAGTTGCAAAGATAGGAAGTAATTAGGAAATTAGCAAATGAGAGAATTAGCAGATTAGCAAATGAGGAAATGAGAGAATTAGAAAATGGGGGAAGTAACTTTTTGAAACATCAACTTTGCCAAAGGTGCGAGCCGCACGGAGGAATTAGAAAATTGGAAAATGAGAGAATTAGAAAATAAGTAAATATTGTCAGTTTATTCAACTTTGCCAAAGGTGCGAGCCGCACAGGCAAAAACTTTGGCAAAGTGTGTACCCCTAAAAGTGACATATCGGAGCTATCGAAAGAAAACGGAAAAGAACGGAAGAGAGGAGGAAGGGTTTTTGGTGAAAAAAGGGTGTAAGGAGTGTCATATCCTGAAATAGGTTTACACTAAAAACCATAAAAAGATATGACAAAAGGGAGGAAAGAAACAGTTCGGTACAGTGATTGCTTTAAGTTGAGTATCGTAGAAGAGATTGAGAGAAACGGATTGAGTATTGAAAACTGCCGACGCAAGTACGGCATTGGAGGAAGTACAACGATTCAAAAATGGCTCAAAAAGTATGGCAAAGATCACTTATTAAATAAAATAGTACGCGTGGAAACAATTGATGAAATCGGGGAGCTTCAAGCTCTTAAAAAGGAGTTAAAAGCCCTTAAAGAGGCTTTTGCTGAAACGACTTTAGAGAATAAAGTTTATAAGACTTATTTTCAAATTCTTGGTCAGGAAACAGGAATG
>NZ_JBPRKH010000027.1:0-35498 GCF_051417515.1 Capnocytophaga sp. G1920 | reverse complement strand
AAATTCACCATTGGATTTTCAAACTTACCATTCAAGTGTAAAATTCATCACCAGCAAGAAATGATAAGTGAAGATTTAGCACTTGGTGATATTCTCAAGGAACATACTGCTGATAAGAAAGATATAGCAGTGTTCGACAGAGGAATGAAAGACAGAAAGGTAATGGATGAGCTTTCAGATGAGCAGACTCAATATTTTGTCACCCGAATTTACAAAGACTCAAAGTATATTTTAGCAGAAGGGAGTCAAGTAAAGAAATTAGCTGAGCAAGATGAGCATCTGCGCTTAATTAGCAGTCAGAAAGTACATCTTTTCACTAAAAGTCAAAAGAAGACAAAAAATACCTTTCGTTTGATAGAGGGTAGACTGCTAAAGAAGGATGAGAAGAGAGGAGAAATTAAAGAAGAGAAGATACTGTTTTTAAGTAACTTAACCGATGATTTTAGTGATGAGCAAATAGCCGGAATTTATAGGAATCGTTGGAAGATAGAGCAGTATTTTCGTTTTATAAAGCAAGAGCTTAACTTTAAACATTTCTTTTCAAGAAATCTCAATGGCATACAAGTGATGATGTATGTAATATTAATAGCATCAATATTACTATTGACATACATAAAAGAAGAAGGATTGAAAGGCTATAAAATCCCTAAAAGGCGATTTTGTTATGGTTTACAAGATGAAATAATTAAAGAAATTGTAATCCATTGCGGAGGAGATCCTTCAAAAATGTATTCTTATTCAGATAGTTAAAAATGTTCCTTACAACCTTAGTTTGAAACTTTGGCAAAGTTAAATAAACTAACAATCCCTCCTCTAGCGCGAAATTGTAGCTCCACTTCATTCTCTCATTTCCTCATTCTCTCATTTCCTCATTTTCTAATTTCCTCATTCTCTCATTTCCTCATTTCCTAATTCTCTTGCCTTTCTGAATGATTAAAATAAATGTAATAAAAACTATTTGTCTATTTAGAAAATTATTTTTACTTTTGCGCCTTTCAAAATCAATATAAAAATAATAGCGTTTTAACACAGAATTATTTTCCGATTAGAGTATCTGAAAAAGAAAATAATTCTAAATATATCTAAATGCTTTTCATATAAACTATTTCGCAACGCCTTTATGTCCGATATTCTACATTACCCTCTTACTGATTTCGTTACCTCTTGTGGGGTGCGCATTCCCGCTCTTAGGGTGTATTATCAAGTGTTTGGAAAAGCCTTAGGCACAGCTCCGGTAGTGGTCGTGAATCACGCTTTTACAGGTAATTCACAAGTAACGGGTGAAAACGGCTGGTGGAAAGAAGCTATTGGTGAAGGGAAGTTGATAGATACCCTCAAATACACGGTAGTAGCTTTTAATATCCCTGGCAATGGTTTTGGAGCACGCGAAGAAGATATGATTCCTAACTATGAGCATTGGGCGGGTATAGATATAGCGCGCATTTTCAACCAAGGGCTCACCGAGCATTTAGGACTTAAAGAAGTATTTGCCCTTGTAGGGTGCTCGTTAGGTGGCGGTATTGCTTGGGAAATGGCTGCCCTCGCCCCTACCCTTTTCAAAGAACTCATAATCGTAGCTGCCGATTGGAAAGCAACCGACTGGATTATAGGCAACTGCCTCTTGCAAGAGCAGATACTCAAAAACTCTACACACCCCTTGCACGATGCACGCCTCCACGCGATGTTGTGTTACCGCACTCCTCAATCGTTGAAACTGAAATTTGAGCGCACCACCAACATTCCGTTGCAGTTGTACAATGTAGAAACGTGGCTCTTACACCACGGCGACAAGCTGCACAAACGCTTCTCACTCTCCGCCTACAAACTGATGAACCAATTGGTAAAAACGATAGATATTTCAAAAGAACGCGGTAGTTTTGCCGAGGCTGTAGCGCCTATCACCGCACACATCACCATCGTAAGCACTGATTCTGATTTGTATTTCGTTCCTCAAGAGAACCGCGATACCGTAACCGAACTGCGCGAAATGGGCAAACCCGTAGATTATTACGAAATCCACTCCGTACACGGTCACGATGCTTTCCTGATAGAACACAAACAGTTAGAACAGTATTTAAAGAAAGTGTTTAATTAATGATTGATGATAAATTATTGATGGATAATGGGCTCAATATTATAGCTAAAAGCAACGGAATTCAAAATGCAAATAAAAAACTCTCCTTATTATTGCTATTCTTTATAAGTGCATATACTTTTACTTTTGCGCAGAGAAAAATAGAAGGTAAGTATTATATTAAGAAGAAAGAAATGCACATAGAGTGTTGTGCTACTGATACCTACACGTTTTATAGCAATGGCATTTTTGATTATGCTGAGGAAGGTGAGTTAGGAATTGTTCATTATGGCAAAGGTCATTACACCCTCACGAAGGATTCTTTAGTATTAAATTACGATTTAACAGAGGTAAAATACCCTGGATATTATATCGCTAAACCTTATACTAATTATAAAGATTACATCACTTTAAACTTAACAGTATACGATTTAGAAAAGAAGCCTTTACCGAATGTAGATGTTTTTCTGTTTAAAGAAGGAGCGCCTACAGGAGGGGATACTGACGAAAATGGGAAATTGATTATAAAAGTACCTAAGACGAATGAAAAGTGTGCTTTATTACTCACCTATAATCACGAATCTATGTATAAAGTGGAATCTATAGACCTTAATTTATGCTATGATTTAGAATTTTACCTCACTAAAACTCCGATGAGCTTTTTTGATATAGGAAATGCTATTAAAGATGAGGTAAGTCGTTTTAAAATTGTAAAACTTAGAGGAGATGAGTTTGTGGTGCGTAATGATAAAAAAGGAGAAATTACTTTCAAGAAGGTAGAAGATAAAAAGTAAACAAATGAAGATATTAAAATTTGGTGGAAAATCACTTGCCAATGACGGCATTGAAAAGATACTCAGTATCATTGCTGGGCTTGCTAAAACTGAACCTATATCAGTAGTAGTTTCAGCGCGAGGCAACACTACCGATGAATTAGAGGCTTTGCTCGAAAAAGCGAGTAAAGGCGAGGATTATACTGCCGACTTTCAACAACTGAAAGACGAACAGCAGTATGACTCTCGTGTGTCATTTGAGCCCGAATTTCAGTTGCTCGAAAAACTCCTCGAAGGCGTTTCGCTACTGAAAGACTACAGCCCTAAGACCAAAGATTTGGTATTGGCACAAGGTGAACTGATGTCTGCTAAGCTTGTGGCAACACTACTTCAGCAAAAAGGCTTGGAAAGTACTTTTGTGGATAGCCGTGAAATCTTCAAAACCGATGCTGTGGTAGGCAATGCCCAAATCATCAACTCAATATCCGAAAAACTCACTCGCGACCGCTTTGCAACCATTCCTCCTAATTGTGTGGCAGTGGTTACGGGCTTTATCGCTTCCACTGAAAAAGGCGACACTACTACCTTAGGGCGCAATGGCAGTAACTATTCGGCAGCACTTTTGGCTAACTACCTCAACGCTTCCGAACTGCAAAACTACACCCACGTCGATGGTATCTTCACTGCCAATCCTGAGTTAGTACCCGAAGCCAAAATTATACGTCATCTTTCTTACGAAGAAGCCAATGAATTGGCTAACTTTGGAGCTTCTATACTCCACGCCAAAACTATTATCCCTCTCATTGAAAAAGGCATTCCGTTGCGCATCAAAAACACTTTCAACAGTGAAGACGAGGGAACCCTCATTCACCAAGAAAGCGTGCAAGAGGGCATCAAATCGATTTCGGTAATTAAAGATAATGCCCTTATCGTGATGGAAGGTCGCGGACTCTTGGGCAAAGTGGGCGTAGATGCGCGTATTTTTAAAGCGCTCGCACAAAAAGGTATCAGTGTGAGTATCATCTCGCAAGGGTCATCGGAGCGCGGGGTAGGCTTGGTAGTAGCTTCTAAAGATGCTAAACTTGCTAAAGCTGCTATAGACGAGGAATTCTCACACGACTTCTACACCAATGATGTGAGCAGTGTGAGCATCGTAGAAGATGTAGCTGTAATTTCTATCGTAGGACAACCGCTTGCTACCTTCCACCACCCTTATAACGCACTGATACGCAACCAAATCGTTCCTTTGCTCATCAACAATGCCGTAACGGGTAGAAACGTGAGTTTGGTACTTAAAACCGAAAAACTCCACAAGGCACTGAATGTAATTCACGGTGAAATCTTTGGGGTTTCACGCCGTATCAACTTGGTAATCTTTGGTAAAGGTACCGTTGGGGGCACCCTCATCGACCAAGTGATTGCCGCACACGACAACATACTTCACCGTAAGAATCTCAGTTTGCGCATTGTTGCTATCGCCAATTCACAACAGCTACTCACCAATGCAAAAGGAATTGGCAGTCATTGGCGCTCTGCCTTCGATAAAGAAGCCGTGCCTTATAGCTTCGACACTTTGCAAGCCTTTGTAGATAAAAATCACTTAGAGAACCTTATCGCCGTAGACGTAACCGCCAGCAAAACCTTTGTAGACAACTATATCCCACTTATCAAGAGTGGTTACGACTTGGTTTCAGCTAATAAAATAGCAAATACTATTTCGTTTGACTTTTACCAAGAACTGCGCAAAACTCTCAAACAACACCAAAAAACTTATCTCTACGAAACCAATGTAGGGGCAGGCTTACCATTGATAGACACTATTCGCCTTTTGCATCATTCGGGTGAGAACATCACCCGTATCAAGGGGATTTTCTCAGGGACGCTCAGCTATCTGTTCAATACTTTTTCAGCAGAAAATAAGCCGTTTAGCGAGGTGCTCCAACACGCTATCAACAGCGGTTATACTGAACCCGACCCTCGTGAAGACCTCTGTGGTAACGATGTAGGGCGCAAGCTGCTCATCTTAGCCCGCGAGCTTGATTTAGGCAATGAGTTCACCGATGTAAAGATACAAAATCTTATCCCCGAACATTTAAGAGAAGGCTCGGTAGCAGACTTTTTGCAACGTTTAGAAGAGTTCAATGCGCCTTATCAGCAAATTAAAGAAGCCCAAGCCCCCGACCACGTACTGCGTTATGTAGGCGACCTTCACGGCGACTTAGCTTCTACCGAAACGGTACAGTTAGACGTATCGCTCGTATCGGTTCCGCGCAACAGTGCCCTCGGTCAGGTAAAAGGAGCTGACTCTATTTTTGAGATTTACACTGAATCTTACGGCGATAACCCTATCGTGATACAAGGAGCAGGAGCAGGCGCTTCGGTAACCGCACGCGGGGTATTTGGTGACATTTTAAGATTAGCAGAAAAAAGTAGGCTTTAGGTATCAGGTTTCAGGTGTTAGGGACTAGAACTATGAATAAAGAAGAAAATCCTTTGTTAAAGATGTCGTTACAGGAATTGTGGCAACTGTTCCCTATCAATCTTACACAGCATAATCCTTTGTGGAAAGAATGGTATGAGGAAGAACGCAGTTTCCTTTTAAAACAATTGCCCTCTAACGAAGTGGTACGGCTAAGCCATATAGGCAGTACCGCTGTGGAAGGAATACAAGCCAAACCTATTGTAGATATGTTATTAGAAGTGAAGAAATACAGTTCATTCCAGAAGCTAAAAGAAGTCATTTTACAATCAGGTTATCTATGTATGAATGAAACAAGCGATAGGATTTCTTTTAATAAAGGCTATACTATTAATGGGTTTGCAGAACGTGTGTTTCATTTGCACTTGCGTTATGAAGGCGATAATGATGAACTCTATTTTCGCGATGAACTGCAAGCACACCCATCGGTAGCCAAAGAATATGAAATGCTTAAATTATCACTTTGGAAGCCTTTTGAGCACGACAGAGATGCTTATACCGCTCACAAAACAGACTTTGTGAAACAATATACACTGATAGCAAAAGAAGAATTTAAAGGAAAATATGAAAATAACAGACCATATTAAGAATGCCAAAGGAAAAACACTCTTCTCCTTTGAAGTAGTACCTCCTAAAAAGGGAAATAATATTGAAGAACTATACCGAAACATAGACCCCCTAATGGAGTTCAATCCTCCGTTTATAGATGTAACTACCTCACGCGAGGAGTATTATTACATTGAACACCCCAATGGGCTATTGGAAAAAAAAGTAACCCGTATGCGCCCTGGTACCGTGGGTATTTGTGCGGCTATTCAGCATAAATACAAGGTGGACACAGTGCCTCACGTGCTTTGTGGTGGTTTTTCAAAAGAAGAAACTGAGTACCTTTTGGTAGATTGCCTCTACTTGGGTATTGACAACGTAATGGCTTTGCGCGGTGATGCGATGAAAGAACAACGCTACTTTCAGCCTACTGAGGGCGGACATACCTACGCTACCGAACTCGTTACTCAAATCATCAATTTGAACAAGGGGATTTACCTCAACGGCATTGCTGCCGACCATAAGGCTAATTTCTGTATAGGAGTAGCAGGTTATCCTGAAAAACACATTGAAGCCCCCTCACTCACTTCCGACTTGGCGCGCCTTAAAGAAAAGGTAGATGCTGGTGCCGACTATGTGGTAACACAGATGTTTTTTGACAATCAGAAGTATTTTGAGTTTGTAGAGAAAGCCAAAGAAGCAGGCATCAATGTGCCTATTATACCAGGGATTAAGCCTATTGCTATTAAAAAGCACCTCAACCTACTGTCACAAGCCTTTAAAATAGATTTCCCCGAAGAGCTCATCAAAGCAGTGGAATCCTGCAAGAACAACAACGAGGTAAAACAAGTGGGTATAGAGTGGGCAATTCAGCAGAGCAAAGAGCTCAAAGCCGCTGGGGTACCTGTTTTGCACTACTATTCAATGGGAAAATCGGATAATATAGTGAAAGTAATATCAGAAGTATTTTAATTAGGTAAGAGATAAGAGGTAAGAAATTGTACTTTTTATCTCTTATTTTTTATTTCTTCATTAATTTGTTCGATGTAATGGGTAAGTTCCTCTTTGCCGGTTTTATTTTCGGCAGAAGTGATGAAGTAAGGCGGAAATTCTTCCCAAGTTTCGAGGAGTACTTGTTGATAAGCCGCTATATTGCGCTCAATAGCTAAAGGTTTGAGTTTATCGGCTTTGGTGAAGACAATAGCAAACGGAATGCTGTGTTCACCTAACCATTGCATAAACTCTACATCTATCTTCTGAGGTTCGTGGCGCACATCTACTAATACAAATGCGCATACCAATTGCTGTCGCTCCTCAAAATATTTAGTAATAAATTGCTGAAATACCTTTTTAGTTTCTTTGGATACTCTTGCATACCCATAACCAGGGAGGTCTACTAAAAACCAACTATTGTCTATTTTGAAGTGATTGATGAGTTGGGTTTTCCCAGGGCGACCTGAAGTTTTAGCCAAATTCTTGTGATTGGTAAGCATATTGATGAGCGACGATTTCCCTACATTGGAACGCCCTATAAAAGCATATTCAGGTAAGTTTTCCTTGGGGCATTTACTCACCTGAGAGTTACTCATCACAAATTCAGCTTTTTTTATCATCTTACCTCCTTATTTTCAAGCCACTTATTTAAAATCTCATTGAACTGTTGAGGGTGCTCCATCATTGGGGCGTGACCACATTTGTCTATCCAATGCAGTTCGGAATTAGGCAATAGTTCGTGGAATTCTTCAGCTACTTTAGGAGGGGTTACATTGTCATTCTTACCCCAGATGAGGCAAGTAGGGGTCTCCATTTTAGGCAAATCCTTTGCCATATTGTTGCGGATAGCACTTTTGGCAAGTGCCAAAGTTTTGATAAGTTTAGAGCGGTCAGAGATATTAGCAAATACCTCATCTACAATTTCTTTAGTAGCTACGGCAGGGTCGTAGAACACTTCTTCGCATTTCTTTTTGATGAAATCGTAATCACCACGACGTGGATAGCCATCGCTCATTGCTTTTTCGTATAGCCCAGAACTACCTGTGAGCACTAATCCGAGTACGTTTTTAGGGTGCATTTTAGCATAAAGCAAGCCTACGTGTCCACCAAGTGAATTGCCGAGCAGGATTACTTTTTCAAACTTCTTGTGTTTGATGAATTTCTGTATATATTTAGCCAATGTTTTCACCGAAGTTGTGAGCAATGGCATAGAGAAGAGAGGCAGTTCGGGGACTACCACTTTATATTTATGGGAAAAAAAAGAAACTACTTCTTCAAAGTTACTAAGCCCACCCATCAAGCCGTGTAAGATAATGATAGGAGTGCCCTCACCTTTTTCGATGTATGAAAATTTACCTTCTTTTTTTACTTCTACTGTCATCGGTTTTTATCAAAAAGTTTTTTTGAGCTACAAAGGTAATATTTTTATTTCTATTTACGTGCAGGAAAGTGAAAATATTTTTTATTCTCTTTTCTTATTATTAACGCAAATAGTTATTTATTAAGCAAATACAATAAAATATCACATCGTACAACAATGTTTTTTCCAATGTGAAAAATAAGAAATAGTTACAAATTAGTAAATTAACCAAAGGTTATTGTAACTTATGTATGAGTTCTTGTAAATGAGTATTTCTTCTGAAAGAATATTCTTTGCTGCTACGATTGAGGTATTTTATAATATCAGCGGTTTTCTGGAGGGTAGCTTTATCATCGAAAAAAAACAATAGTTCTGAGATGATTTCTAAGGTATCTTCACTATTTTTATAGGCTAAAAGTATTGTTTCAGTAGGAGTATTGATGAAATAAGTAAGTGTGTGTGGAGTATATTTTTGGGCTAAGTAGTCCAAATATTTGAGTTGCTCTTCTTTTGCGGGCTTTTTGCTCAATAGTGCGGTGAGCTCTTCAAAGAAAAGGTCTATTTGCCGTTTGAGGTAATCTTTCTCTATCATAGGATTTAGGTGTTAGTTTTTAGTCTTTAACTTTTGGAAAGGAGACGTTAATAGTTGCTAATTTTATGTTGTATTATTATGGCACGAGCTACAAGCTCACGCCAGCGGAGAAAACATTCATAAATAATCGACAATTTAACTTTACCAAAATTTAAACCTTTGGGAAAGTGTGCGACTCTTTCACGGTGCTAATCGCTCTAATTTCCAATCGTAGTCTTCGGTAAGGGTATAACGCAGGCGGTCGTGTAGACGATTAGGGCGTCCTTGCCAAAATTCAAGGCTTTGTGGTCGGACTAAGAAACCTCCCCAATGCTCAGGACGGGGTACTTCTTTGCCTTCGTATTGTTTTTCTAATGCGTGCAGGTGCTCTTCGAGATATTCTCTTGAAGGGATTACTTCGCTTTGTGGCGATACTATTGCGCCTAACTGACTACCCAAAGGGCGTGACTCAAAATAACCGTCGGAGGTATTAGCAGGGACTTTTTCAGCAATACCTTTGATAATGATTTGCCTTTCGAGAGAGGGCCAGAAGAAAGATAAACACAAGTGAGGATTGGCGAGAATGGCTTTCCCTTTTTCGCTGTTGTAATTGGTGTAGAAAATAAAGCCTTCGTAAGTGTACTGTTTGAGGAGTACTACGCGGGTCTTTGGGTAACCATCGAGCCCTATGGTACTTACTGACATCGCATTGGCTTCGTCTATACTGTTGCTCTCATCGGCTTCATAGAACCAGGTTTGAAAGAGCTGCATAGGATTCTCAGGAGCATCGCTTTCTAAAAGAGCACGCTTGTCGTACGTTTTTCGGTAGTTGCTTAAATCCATTTGTTTAGGTAAAAGATAAAAAGTAAAAGGTAAAAGGTTGGAGATGCAAAGATAAAAAATAATTAACAAATTAGCAAATTTAAAAATTACTAAATGTAAGAAAAAAGGAGTTAAAGAACATACATCTTTAACTCCTGTTTTCTATCTTCCTAATTTCTATTTACTAATAGAAAAGACTTAGGTTTTCTTTAATGGTGGCAGTGCTTTCCAATGATTTGAGAATACCTTGAGCAGCGCGGTCGGTGCGGAGTTTCTCAACAGTTTCAGCATAGGTTTTGTAGTTATCCAATGCAGGAGCTACGGTAGCTGAGGTGAGTTGGATTACGTATACCGCATTTTCGCCGTCGATAGGTTTAGAAAGCTGACCTTGTTTGAGTCCGAAGGCAGCACCTACTACTTTAGGTTCGCGTCCTTCGCCTATGATAGTTGGATTTTTCATTATAAGGTTGGCAGCGCTTTTCACTTCGGTTTTGTTAGCTGAAGCGATAGCTTCGAGGCTATTGCCTTTGGCTTTCTCTTTTAAGATAGCGGCTTTTTTCTCGCGAATGAGAATTGGTTTTACCATAGGAGCAGCATCTTGTACTGAGCTAATACCTTCTTCGCCTTGTTTTACCAATTGGGCTACAATATAGTTACCACCACTGGTGAATTTCTTGATATCGCCTATTTTAGTATCCTTTTGGAACAACCATTGTACGATAGAGCGGTTAGAGCCCAAGCCTATAATTTGGTCGTCGTTCTTATGTAGGTTATCGGCACGAAGCACTGAAAGTTCACTCTTTTTAGCGATATTAGCAAACTCTTTGGGGTTTTGAGCTGCCTTCATTTCGAAGTTGGTTACCTTAGAGAAAAGAGAGTTGATAGTCGCTTCGGAAGGGTCTACTTTACGGCTGATAGTAGCGATGTTCACTGCTTCGGCTTTATCAGTTACTTTTACTACGTGGAAACCAAAAGCGGTTTCTACTATACCGATAGTACCTACAGCATTGTTGAAAGCAAATTCTTCAAAAGGTTTTACCATAGCACCTTTGGAGAAGAACCCGAGGTCGCCTGCACTGTAAACAGCTCCTGGTTCTTCGGAATTTTCACGAGCGAGTTGCGCAAAATCAGCACCTGCTGCTTTGGCTTGAGCTAAAAGCTCTTCGGCTTTTGCCTTAGCTTCTTCCTTAGTACGGGTAGTATTAGGCGTAGCTGCCTGACTGCCGGCGTAGGCTATAAGAATATGACTTGCTTTCACAGCACCGCCTGGTTGTTTGGCAATCATACGGCTGAGTTTGAGGCTTCCGTCTTCTTCATAAGGACCGAACACTTTACCTACCGGAAGGTTGAAAAGAGTATCGGCGTAAGAAGAACGAAGATTGTCTTTATTTACAAAAGTGCTATCGTAAGGCACATCGGAATGACGGTCTACGAAATCTTTGATATTTTTTGTTTTAGCAAACCCTGCAATAGTATCGTTTTTATTGGTTTTGCTGTTAAACACTACTTCGGGTTGCAAAAGCTTGAGTAGGCTTTCTTTTTCGGTTTCAATATCGGTTTGCGATGGTTTTTCGCTCACGACTATATATTGGATATTGCGATAAGCCTCTTGCTTAAATTGTTTTTCGTGTTTCTTGATATAATCTTGTATCTCGCTATCGGTTACCTTTACGCTTTTATCATCGATAGAGCTGTATTGCAACGCTACATAGCTGATATCGGCGAGGTCTTTTTCCTGATGGTATTCCATTTCGGCTTCGGTATTGGTAACGCCGAGACCTGCGCGGATAAGACTGAAATACATTCGCTGTTTAGCATCTTCGATAATAGCATCTTCTTGCATTTTCCACTGAGCATAGGCTTGTGGATTGGTGTTTTTGAGGGTTGCCAAATAGTTGGTGAATTTATTTGCGTCGAACACTCCGTACTCATTCACAAACTGAGGGTTTTGAGCGAGCGGTGTTTTAGCAAGAATTGCCAAAATCTGGTCTTTTTCTACACTGAGACCTAATTTTTCGATTTGTTGGTTAAGTAGGATTTGTTGGACGTTTTGTTCCCAGACGTATTTAGCGGCTTCGATGCTAGATACTTGTCCGTTAGCTTGACGGGTAGCATTTTCGACTTGCTGACGGAATGCATCGATAGGTACATCTTCGCCATTTACGCTACCTATTTCGTTAGGGTTATGGTTGCTAAAGCGCCCTTTACCTATAAAGTCGGAGATGATGAAAGCGAAGAGGGCGAGCCCAATAATCGCAATAAGGAATACGGTTTTACTTCTAATCTTTTCGAGTACTGCCATTGTTTATAAATCGTTTATAAAAGTATAAATTGTGAATCAGGTTGGATTAAGGAATGTTTAAATGTTTCATTAAAAGCCCCCGTTCCCCCGAAGGGGGACAAGCTACAAAGTACAACTCTCAATAAAACAATATGCCATTTTTAACCCTTGATTCATATATAAAATTGTTTGGTGTTATTAATCAAACGGCAAAGGTAATGCTTTTTGTGGAAATGCAAAAATAATTCTGAAAATTATTTAAGTAAAAGGTAAAAGGTAAAAGGTAAAAGGCTGTTGATTAAATGGTTAGTGGTTAATGGTTAATGGTTAGTGGTTAATGGTTAGTGGCTAATGGTTAGTGGTTAATGGTTAATGGTTAGTGGCTAATGGTTAGTGGTTAATTAATAAATTAGAAAATTTGGAAATTAGAAAATGAGGTGCGAGCTTGAGTTAGAGGAATGAGGCTGTGCCTCAGAAATTAAACAAAATCAAGGCTACGCCTTGTGAAATGGGGAGAGAGGTTAGTCGGAGTTTTCGGGGAAACTTGAAGAGGCTCTGAGTTTTCGGAAGGAAACGGAAAAGTTCGGAAGTGAGTCGGGAGGGGTTTTGGTGAAAAAAGGGTGTAAGGAGGGTGGGGTTAGCTTATAGAGAGCTTATAGGAAGCTTATACGAATCTTGGACGATTGGTATAGGAAGAGTGCATAAGTAGTTGACTCATAGTATAATACAGTGATGCAAAAAATGGTAAAAACAGGGTTTCGAGGCGAAAGAAAGAGGAAGAGGCAATAGGCCTTAGGGCATAGGCACTAGGGGGAGTGTGACGGAAAATCGAAGGTAATGTGGTAAAAATATCCTCCTATACACATATCCAGCAGTCGCTGGCTACCTCCAAAGGGGGGAATGCGGCGAGTCATTTATTCGGTAAGCCCCCGAACCCCCGAAGGGGGACAAGCTGGAAAAGGTGATAAACCTTCCTCTTATCACATACTCCGTTCTCGCGGTACACATATCCAGTAGTCGCTGGCTATCTTGGAGAGGGGGAAGGTAGGGACGGAAAAGGGAAGAAATGACGAGGGACGATTGACGAAGGGAATGTGAGAGCATAGCGTGACTGGTAATTTAATTAGCATATTTGAAAATTAGAGAATTAGAAGATGTGTTTGTGATTTCTGCTAAAAATATGTACTTTTGCCCCCTAAAAACATCAGAATAATGACTACCGCTATCTACAAACACTTCTTTTTGGGTTTTCTCTTTTTAAGTCAGTTTATCTTTGCACAAAAGGGATTGGAGGCGCTTATCATCAGTGATGGGGTACTGCTGAAATGCGACAACAGTAAGTTGCCCCGCGATGGAAGCATCGAACTGCCTCGCACTGTAAACAGAATTGCCAAAGAAGCCTTTAAAGATTGTCTTCCACTGAAATCTATCAGCATTGCGGGAACGGCAACTACTATTGAAGAGGGGGCTTTCTCGGGCTGTACTAACCTTACGAAAGTGGAAATATTGCCTAATTCGGTAACCTACATAGGAGCTCGTGCTTTTGCGAATTGTACTAAACTGTTGATAATATATCTGCCTAATTCGGTTACTAATATAGGGGAAGAAGCGTTTAGAGGGTGTTCTTCACTGAAAAAAATAGAGATTCCGGAAAATGTGAGTGAGTTGGGCAATCGGGCTTTTATGGATTGTTCGGGCTTGCAACAGGTGAATTTTTTGGGCGAAAAACTATCAGTGATTTCTTCACAACTCTTCTACCAATGCAAGCAGTTACAGAAGACGGTACTCCCTGAGAGCGTGAAAAATATAAGAAGTAGTGCTTTTGCGTACTGCGAAAACCTCTCTTCGGTAACATTTCCTAAGCAATTGGAGAGTATAGGCGATGATGCTTTTGAGTATTGCAGACGATTGACAAGCATTGATATCCCTGATAGTGTAGTGTTTGTAGGGGCAAGTGCTTTCAACAGTTGTAGCAGTTTGATGAAGGTAAAACTGCCTTACGGGTTACGCCATATCCTAAACGATACTTTTTTGGACTGTGCGAGTCTTACTGCTGTTGTGATTCCGGATACGGTAGAGAAAATCAATATACAGGCTTTTAAGAATTGTAGTTCGCTAGTGCGGGTGCAGATGCCTTTGGCACTTACCAATATTTATTACGCAGCTTTCTACGGCTGTAAGAGTTTGCAATACATTGATTTGCCTGATGAGGTAAAATATATAGGAGGCTTTGCTTTCGGTGAATGCCAGAATATACAAACAGTAGAACTACCCAAAGCGGTAACCGTAATTGCTTCGAAGGTATTTTACAACTGCACGAACCTCACAGAGGTGAAACTATCGAAGTTTACGACTTCAATAGGGGTGCAGGCGTTTTACGGTTGCGCGAATTTAAAAGAGCTGAATTTGCCGAGCACCATAGAAAAGATAGATTTAGGAGCCTTTGAGAATAGTGGACTTATGGAATTGCACAGTAAAGCTACAACACCTCCTATTATAAATAAGATAGGCTACCGCGGTAAAGTGGTAGTGCCGCATAGGTCACTAAGTTTATACAGAGAAGCGGTAGGGTGGAAAGATTGTGCTTTGGAATAGCGGGAGGAGGACAAGAGGTAAAAGGTAAAAGATAAAAGGTAAAAGAATGAGGTGGACGGAAAAGGTAAAAGGTAAAAGAATGAGGTAGGGAAGCATAAATATTAAAAAAATAATGTGAAAAGTTTGGTGGATTGAAAAATTCGCCGTACTTTTGCCACCCAAAAGCGCACATAAATAGGCGTAATATTACTCACTTATAACACTAATAAGTTATGATTCAATACATTAAAGAGTCTTATGAAGAGCTAACGAACCACGTTACGTGGCCTACTATTTCGGACGCACAGAGAGAAATGGTGGTAGTAGTGGTGTTTTCCATTTTATTTTCATTAGTAATTTGGGGAATGGATTCTTCATTTGAATACCTTATAGGTAAGTATTTTGAATTTATGAAATAAAAACAGCGAGGATGTCTGGATTAATAGAAAAAAAATGGTATGTAATTAAAACCGTTACCGGTCAGGAGAACAAAATAAAGAACTACATAGAGAACGAGACCTCACGATTGGGGTATGCGGACTATGTGGAAGAAGTATTAGTGCCTACTGAAAAGGTGGTTCAGGTGCGCAATGGCAAGAAGACCACTAAGGATAGGGTTCATATGCCCGGTTATGTAATGGTGAAAGTTCACTTAGCAGGTGAGGTAGTGCATATCATTAAGTCTATCCCAGGAGTAGTAGGTTTTTTGAGTGAAACCAAAGGAGGCGACCCCCTACCCTTGCGCAAAGCTGATGTAAGCCGTATGCTCGGTCAGGTAGATGAATTGGCTGAGACGGTAGAGACGGTAGCGATTCCGTTTGAAGTAGGTGAAATGGTAAAACTTATAGATGGACCTTTCAACGGCTTTAATGCTACCATAGAGCGCGTGAATGAAGAGAAGCGCAAACTTGAAGTGATGGTAAAAATCTTTGGGCGCAAAACGCCATTAGAGCTAAGCTACACCCAAGTAGAGAAATTGTAACAAAGTCCTCGTAAAAGAGGCATTTAAATAAATTATTAATTATAAACAATGGCAAAAGAAGTTAGTAAAGTAGTTAAACTACAAGCTCGGGGAGGTCAAGCGAATCCTTCGCCACCAATTGGACCCGCATTAGGTGCTGCCGGTGTTAATATTATGGAGTTCTGCAAGCAGTTCAACGCACGTACGCAGGACAAACAAGGGAAAGTACTTCCTGTGGTTATCACCGTTTACAAAGACAAGTCATTCGACTTTGTTATCAAGACTGCGCCTGCTGCTGTTCAGCTATTGGAAGCCGCTAAGGTTAAAGGAGGTTCCGGAGAGCCAAACCGTAAGAAAGTAGCAAGTATCACTTGGGAACAAGTGAGAGCAATTGCAGAAGACAAAATGCCGGATTTGAGTGCATTTACAATTGAATCTGCAATGAGTATGGTTGCTGGTACGGCACGTTCAATGGGTATTACAGTAACTGGAGAAAAACCTTTTTAATCGCAAAGCAATATGGCAAAATTAACAAAGAAACACAAAGAAGCTCTTGCAAAAGTTGATAGAAACAAACTCTATTCATTAAAAGAGGCTTCAGCATTACTTAAAGAAATCACTTACACTAAATTTGATGCTTCTGTGGACATTGCAGTGCGTTTAGGGGTAGACCCACGTAAAGCAAACCAAATGGTGCGTGGCGTAGTTACGCTTCCTCACGGAACAGGTAAAGACGTGCGAGTGCTTGCCTTAGTAACTCCAGAGAAAGAAGCAGAAGCTAAAGCTGCTGGAGCTGACTATGTAGGGCTTGATGAATATCTACAAAAGATAAAAGATGGCTGGACAGATGTAGACGTAATCGTTACTATGCCAGCAGTGATGGGTAAGTTAGGTCCTTTAGGACGAGTATTGGGCCCTCGAGGCTTAATGCCAAACCCTAAAACTGGTACTGTTACTATGGAAATCGGGAAAGCTGTACAAGAAGTAAAGTCTGGTAAAATCGACTTCCGCGTAGACAAAACAGGTATCGTTCACGCCTCTATCGGTAAAATATCCTTCACTGCCGATAAGATTGTAGACAACGCTAATGAGTTAATTCAAACATTAATAAAGATGAAACCTACTGCCGCTAAGGGTGCGTATATGAAATCGATTTATCTTTCATCTACTATGAGCCCAAGTATTGCAGTAGATACTAAAACAGTTTAATTTGTAGTTAAAAACCGAAATTATGACAAGAGAAGAAAAATCATTAGTAATAGATAATTTAACTGCACAGTTAGCTGAGAGTAATGTTATTTATGTAACAGATTTAACTGGTTTGAATGCTCAGGACACAAGCGCATTGCGTCGTGCTTGTTTCAAAGCAAATATCAAATTAGCAGTTGTGAAAAATACCTTGCTTGCTAAAGCAATGGAAGCTTCAGAAAAAGAATTTGGTGAATTGCCAAATATCCTTAAAGGAAACACTTCATTGATGTATGCAGAGGTAGGAAATGTACCTGCAAAACTCATCAAAGAATTCCGCAAGAAATCAGAGAAACCTATCTTGAAAGGGGCATATGTAGATGCGGCTGTATTTATTGGCGACAATCAATTAGACGCCTTATCAGCTCTCAAATCTAAGAACGAAGTTATTGGTGAAATCATTGGCTTGCTCCAATCACCTGCCAAGAACGTTGTTTCAGCTCTTAAATCAGGAGGAGGTAAATTGGCTGGTATCATCAAGACCTTATCTGAAAAATAAAACTAAACGCACAAAATTATTTTTAAACAATTAAACAAAAACGATAGAAAAATGGCAGATTTAAAAAAATTCGCAGAACAATTAGTAAACTTAACCGTTAAAGAAGTAAACGAGCTTGCACAAATCTTGAAAGATGAGTACGGCATTGAGCCAGCAGCTGCAGCAGTAGCAGTAGCAGCTGGAGGTGCAGTAGCCGGAGGTGCAGCAGAAGCTGGTGCTGAAAAAACAGAATTTGATGTATTCTTGAAATCAGCAGGTGCTAACAAATTAGCGGTTGTTAAATTAGTAAAAGACTTAACTGGTCTTGGACTAAAAGAAGCTAAAGAAGTAGTAGACGGCGCTCCTTCAAAAGTAAAAGAAGGTGTTTCTAAAGAAGAAGCTGAAGGGCTTAAAAAATCTTTAGAAGAAGCTGGTGCAGAAGTAGAATTGAAATAATTTTACTTATAAACCCTATAAGGTTTAGGTCTTTTTCAGTAGGAATTAGACCTAAACCATTTTGTAATTTAAGGCAACAATACAACAACGATATTATGGCAAGAGATTTGTGCCATATGAACTTTAAAAAAGTTTAGGACTTTGACAAAGTCTTAACTATGACAAACTCACGACTAACGACTTACTACTAACGATTAAACAATAATATTAAAGTAAAGAAAATGCTTACGAATCAAACCGCAAGAGTGAATTTTGCTTCCGTGAAACACGTTCCTGAATATCCTGACTTCTTGGATATTCAAATCAAATCGTTTCAAGAGTTCTTTCAGATGGAGACCAAATCGGAAGACCGAGTGCACGAGGGATTGTATCATACCTTTAAAGAGAACTTTCCTATATCGGACACTCGCAACCAATTCGTATTGGAGTTTCTCGACTATTTCGTAGACCCTCCTCGCTACACTATCCAAGAATGTATAGAACGCGGTCTTACCTATAGTGTGCCTCTGAAAGCCCGATTAAAGCTTTATTGTACTGACCCCGAGCACGAAGATTTTGAAACTATCGTACAAGACGTTTATTTGGGCACAATCCCTTATATGACGGCAAGCGGAACATTCGTTATCAACGGAGCTGAGCGTGTAGTAGTATCGCAGTTACACCGTTCACCAGGGGTATTCTTCGGTCAGTCGTTTCACGCTAATGGTACTAAACTCTACTCCGCACGTATTATTCCTTTCAAAGGTTCGTGGATTGAGTTTGCTACCGATATCAACAACGTGATGTACGCCTATATCGACCGTAAGAAGAAACTCCCTGTTACAACACTCTTCCGTGCGATTGGGTTTGAACGCGATAAAGATATATTGGAAATATTCGACCTTGCAGAAGAAATAAAGGTTTCTAAAACAGGGCTTAAAAAATACATCGGTCGTCGTTTGGCTGCCCGTGTGCTCAACACTTGGCACGAAGACTTCGTAGACGAAGATACCGGAGAGGTAGTATCTATTGAGCGTAATGAGATTATCCTCGACCGCGATACTGTACTCGACGAAGATAACATTCAAGAAATCTTAGAGGCTGATGTAAAGACCATTCTTCTTCACAAAGAAGATAGTCAGGCTACTGATTATACCATTATCCACAATACTTTACAAAAAGACCCTACCAACTCTGAGAAGGAAGCGGTGGAACACATTTACCGACAGTTGCGTAATGCTGAACCACCCGATGAGGAAACTGCTCGCGGTATTATCGACAAGTTGTTCTTCTCAGACCAACGTTACAACTTGGGAGACGTAGGACGTTACCGTATCAACAAAAAATTGGGCTTGGATACCCCTATGGAAAAGCAAGTGCTTACCAAAGAGGATATCATCACCATCGTGAAATATTTGATTGAGCTCATCAACTCTAAAGCAGAGGTAGATGATATCGACCACTTGTCTAACCGCCGTGTGCGTACGGTAGGAGAGCAATTGGCAGCTCAATTTGGCGTAGGTCTTTCTCGTATGTCGCGCACTATCCGTGAACGTATGAACGTACGTGACAACGAGGTATTTACTCCTATCGATTTGATCAATGCGAAGACCCTTTCGTCTGTGATTAACTCGTTCTTTGGTACAAACCAATTATCTCAGTTTATGGATCAAACGAATCCATTGGCTGAGATTACCCACAAACGCCGTTTGTCTGCCTTAGGACCTGGAGGTTTGTCACGTGAGCGTGCGGGCTTCGAGGTGCGAGACGTACACTATACTCACTACGGACGTTTGTGTCCTATTGAAACCCCAGAAGGACCAAACATCGGTTTGATATCTTCGTTGGCGGTATTCTCGAAGGTAAACGGTATGGGCTTTATAGAAACGCCTTATCACAAAGTTACTAATGGGAAGGTAGATCTTAAAGATATGACCTACCTGACTGCCGAAGACGAAGAAGGACTCAAAATTGGTATGGCTAATATCGCATTAGACGATAAAGCTAATATCATTGAGGAAAAAGTGGTTGTAAAAGAAGATGGTGACTTCCCTGTAATTGAACCTAACGAAGTACAATATATAGACGTGGCGCCTAACCAAATCGCTTCTATTTCGGCTTCCCTTATTCCGTTCTTGGAACACGACGACGCGAACCGTGCGTTGATGGGCTCGAATATGATGCGTCAGGCAGTACCTTTGTTAAGACCTGAAGCGCCTATCGTAGGAACAGGTTTGGAACGCCGTGTAGCTTCAGATGCCCGTGTGCTTATGAACGCAGAGGGTGATGGTACCGTTGATTATGTAGATGCTGATAAAATCATTATCACTTATGACCGTACTGATGAACAAAAATTGGTAAGCTTTGATGCTGATGAAACAGTATATAACCTTATCAAATTCCAAAAAACAAACCAAGGCACTTGTATCAACCTAAAACCGATAGTTGAAAAAGGTGAGAGAGTGAAAAAAGGTCAGGTGTTGTGTGAAGGTTATGCTACTGAAAACGGAGAGTTAGCACTCGGTCGTAATATGAAGGTAGCGTTTATGCCTTGGAAAGGTTATAACTTTGAGGACGCAATTGTGATTTCGGAACGCGCTGTACGCGAGGATTTATTCACTTCTATCCACATTGATGAATACGCTTTGGAAGTGCGTGATACTAAATTGGGAGCCGAAGAACTTACCAATGATATCCCTAACGTATCGGAAGATGCAACCAAAGATTTGGACGAATACGGTATGATTCGCATTGGAGCAGAAGTACGCCCAGGAGATATTCTTATCGGTAAGATTACTCCTAAAGGAGAATCAGACCCTACCCCTGAAGAGAAACTCCTCCGTGCTATCTTTGGTGATAAAGCGGGTGATGTGAAAGACGCTTCTCTAAAAGCTTCACCTTCACTTTACGGGGTGGTTATCGACAAGAAATTGTTCTCACGTGCGGTAAAAGACAAACGCAAACGCAGTAAAGATAAAGAAGATGTAGCACAATTAGAAGCTGATTACAACGCTAAGTTTGAAGCTCTTCGCTCTAAATTGTTGGAAAAACTATATAGCTTGGTAGCTGAAAAGACTTCGGAAGGAGTAGTGAACGACCTCGGTGAAGAAATTGTGCCTAAAGGTAAGAAATATACTAAGAAAGTGCTTGAAGGCATTGAGGATTATGCTCATCTTACTTCTGCAGGTTGGACTGACGATAAGCACATCAACGGTCTTATAGACGACCTTTTGCACAACTATCGCATTCGTGAAAATGACCTACAAGGAGGATTGCGTCGCGATAAATTTACCATTGCTGTAGGAGACGAATTACCTGCAGGTATCCTAAAATTAGCTAAAATTTACGTAGCTAAGAAACGTAAGCTAAAAGTAGGAGATAAGATGGCGGGTCGCCACGGTAATAAGGGTATCGTAGCGCGTATCGTTCGCGATGAGGATATGCCGTTCCTTGAAGACGGAACTCCGGTAGACATTGTGTTGAACCCTCTTGGGGTACCTTCACGTATGAACATCGGTCAGATATACGAAACTGTATTGGGTTGGGCAGGACAAAAGCTCGGCAAGAAGTTTGCAACTCCTATCTTTGATGGAGCATCGCTTGAGCAAATTAATGAGCTTACCGATGAAGCAGGCGTACCGCGTTTCGGTCATACTTACCTATACGATGGTGGTACCGGCGAACGTTTCGACCAAAAAGCAACCGTAGGTGTGATTTATATGATTAAGCTCGGGCATATGATTGACGATAAGATGCACGCGCGTTCTATCGGTCCGTACTCACTCATCACCCAACAGCCATTGGGAGGTAAAGCCCAATTTGGTGGTCAGCGTTTTGGAGAGATGGAGGTATGGGCATTGGAGGCTTATGGAGCTTCTAGTACCTTACGCGAAATCTTAACTGTAAAATCTGACGACGTAGTAGGTCGTGCCAAAACTTACGAAGCGATTGTAAAAGGTGAGACAATGCCAGAACCAGGCTTGCCAGAATCTTTCAACGTATTGATGCACGAGCTTAAAGGTCTTGGATTAGATATCAGACTTGAAGAATAATGATTAATTATTAATGGTTAATGGTTAATAATTAATTGTTGAAGTTATAATAAAATTCCAAACTATTGAATATTCAGTAGTTTGGAATTTTTGTTTTTATATAGGAGGTTAAGGAAAAGGGAAGATGATTATCCCCAAGTGCTTAGCTAAAATTCATCAAAAAGGGTATTACCTGTCCAATCCCATTCTTTTTCCTTTTTTGCTGAGTTAAGTACCTCATCCATAGTATAAGCCCTATAACTTGCTGAGATGCATTCCTTTTCTTCCTTTTGTGTTTCGTTGTTAAACAAGTAAAACTCTGCACAGAGGTCTATACTTTTCCATTGTAACCAAGTTTTTACTTGCTTAATTTCGTACTTACTTAGTTTTTCAGCATCACCAAAAAGCAGTACAGAAGTTATACTTTTGCAGTATTCCTCCATTTTGGGATTATGATAATCTCTTTCTCTATTAGTAATGCAACGAAGTGTCCAAGATAAGAAGAAGTCTACCAAACTTTCTTTTCTTGCCTGTATTTTTTTCATCGTGCATAAAGAACGATTTTGTTTTGTCCATTCTGTCTTTTTCGATTTTGTATAGTTTTTAAA
Source organism: Capnocytophaga sp. G1920 (assembly GCF_051417515.1). Taxonomy (NCBI): domain Bacteria; kingdom Pseudomonadati; phylum Bacteroidota; class Flavobacteriia; order Flavobacteriales; family Flavobacteriaceae; genus Capnocytophaga; species Capnocytophaga sp. G1920. Next base: position 13,264 of record NZ_JBPRKH010000027.1, on the reverse strand, counting down.
AATATTCTTCTCTCAAGCCCTTTTTTATTTTTTCATTGTCTAGTGTAAAAGTATATTCTTCTGGGAAATACTCTGAAAGTTCTAATTCTGAGGTACTGAACTGTAGTTCAGAAAGGAGAGGGTATTCTTCTTTTATGTCTAAATCATACTCGCTTTTAATTATAAATTTAGGTGTATTTTCTCCTCCTATTTTAGCAACGTTCTTAATATCTATTGGTAATAGATAAGCATCTTTTAAAATCCATCTCTTTATATCATTAGAGAAAAATATTTTCGATGTATCATAATAAATGTATTTTGCTGACATTTGATCATTATAATAAGAAGCATAGTCTTCTATTTCTTCTTTCAATTGGATAGCTTCTTCTTTTCCTATTTTAAGATTACTTTCTACTGAAATAGTATCTTCGGTATAGTAGCGATAATCATTATAGCCTCTATAATCATCATTAGCAGTTAGAATGCGATATAGTTCTTCTTCTGTTTTATAACTGTATATAGGAATACTTCTACCTATAGTAATTGGATAAATCTCTTCGTCGGCATTATACTTACCTAAATTAATATAGAATCTCAATTCACGAAGTATTGAAACAACTATATCTGAACTAATTTCTTGAATTTTTTCTTTTCCATTGTTTTGTAGTCTTTCCTTAAACTCATTGGTTGTTTCAAATTCTCCTTTTTGTGCCCATTTTAAGAAGTTATCTTTAATTCTTGCTTTTATTTTTGCTATATCTGAAGTGTTTCTTAAAGATTCTTGCTCTTTTCTAATTCTTGCTTCCTCTTCTTCAAGCCTCTTTGTTTCTCGTTCCTGTTCTTCTTTAAGGCGTTTTTCTTGTAGTTCCTGTTCTCTTTTAGTCTTAGCTAATTTTTCTTGCTCTTCTCGTTTTTGCTGTTGAATTATTTGTCGCTGTTTCTCTTCTTTTTCTTTTTTGAGTTCAGCAGGAGTTTTAAGTTTTTCAGCGGCTTTCATTTCGTCTGCTATTTTAGTGATAAGTGCGTATGCTTGTATTGAACCGTGTTTTTTGCTATAAGTAGCGAGTTTTTGGTTAAACATTCCTCTAAGCATAGCTTCACCTAAGTCTTTATCTTTTCTTAGCCGATTAATTTCAGAAAGAGGAATACCTACCTGCTGTAAGTATTTATTCTCTATGGCTTCTACTTTTTTTTGATAAGCTGTTTTTTGTTGTGCAAAAGTAGGAACTACCAATAACAATAGTAGCCCTATTAAAAACATTTTTTTCATTGTATTTTGAATTTTGTTAATAATATTCTATGGTTCTTATGGTAACAGCTTTAGGGGTAGCATCTTGGAAGTAAATTCTTTTTACCCAATTTCCTTTGCTATCTGATTCATAACGAGAATAAGATACTTCAATCCACTTATCTTCAAGTTTTGTAGTAGTATTTCGTTTTCCTATAAGATTACCCTTACTGTCATATTCTAAATATTCTATTCTCTCTCCTACTTTTATATCAGGAATAGGGTCGCTACTATACTCATCACTTATGATAGGAGTTCTATGCTCTATCAATTGATTATTTTCATTATACTTAAAGAACTCATTAAATTTTTTATCATCAGCTCCGAGAACAATTAGATTACCTTTCTCATCATACTGATAATTTTTCTCAGAAAAAACGAGATACTCACCTGCTATGTTCTCTTCTGTCCTGATTAATTGTCCCTTTGAGTTATATTTATAAATTATTTCATCTCTTGTACTACCATTAGGCAAAATTATTTTCTTCTTACTTTTATGCCCCTCATTATCATATTCATAAATATAAGACATTCTTTTATCCTTAGGACGGTGATCTGTGTAGTATTCCTCATACTCTTCTCTTACAAGTCTATCTCCTTCGTAAATATAATTAGTTTTAGTATTCAAAAACCTATTGGGTAATGGCTCTGAAGTAGCTATTTCTGTAACATTTCCTTTTTTATTGAACAAGATTTTTTTTGTACCTTCATAGCTAAGTTCTTCCCCTGCTACAATTCTTCCTGACTCTTCTACTGCCTTATAAGTAGCATACTCAATGGATTTTACATTCCCTTTTAGTTCATATTTTTGCAAATCTTCAGTCTGCTTGTCAGATTGCCCACAAGCTATCTGTAATAGTAAACTAATTAATAATATGATTCTATTCCTCATTTTGTTGTTTTTTTTGAGGAAGTAGATTGTATGCTTTACAACCTACTTCGTTGGTTTATATAATTTTAGCTAATAATTCTTGTGCTTTTTTATTATTGTTGTTGCTACTTTTGGTAAGCCATTCGATAGCTTTCTCTTGGTTTTTATCAACAAAGATACCTTCTAAGTAGCAAAAGCCTAAATTATATTGAGCTCTTGCTTCTCCTTGAGCAGCAGCTTTTTCCCACCAAAAAAGAGCATTCTCATAAGATTGAGGGTTAGATTTTCCTTCAAAGAAACGGAATCCCATTTCAAATTGGGCTTCAGCATCTCCATTTTCTGCTTTTTCTAAAACTTTGCTTCCTCCGAAAATATCTACTTGTGCTTTTTCCATATTTTCCAAGTATTTAGCAGCTTCATCTTGTTTAGGAGCTATGGCTGATTTTCTTAAGGTTTTACCCCATTTGTTATCTGTGAATTCTCCATCTGCCCCCAATAGATAGAATTCATAAAAAGGTATCAACATATACCAACCTGATTTACCACAATCGTGACATCTTTTTACTCCTTGTGTTAAGTTAAAAAATATCAACGGAACAAAAGCTAATACATAAACTAAAAAAGCTGTGTTTACATTCTCAAAAGACTCAAAAATATGGTCTATAAGGTAAGCTCTCAGAATGATGTAATATGCCAAACTGATTAAAAAAGTAATGACGTATTCTTTTCTACTAATACGTCCTTTAAATGAAAATGGTGCTTTAAACATAGTATAATAATTTTATTTGGTTACCTACTCTCTTCAGGCTTTTCGGTTTCCGCCTTGTTGTTTATATAAGGACATAAAAAAACGCGGTGCATTCCTTGTTTACTCATTACAGAAGCCCGACCAAAGGCACACTACAAAGTAAAAAGGAATGCCCACGTAACCGCAGGCACTTCCACTTCACTTCCCTGTAGTGTAAAGAAAAATTGGTCGTATTTCTGTAAAGGAAAATGTAAAGCGAAACGCTAATATTGTTTATGTCTTTAAATGGCTATTTAACCGCAGTTAAATAGTGTTTAAATTGTTCTCGGTTGTCTAATTTTGGTGCATAGTTACGACAAATTTTTGTACTATGCAAGTTTTAACATTTATTTTTTTTACAGATGAGTTGTAAAAAATTAGAAATCAAATAGCAGAAGATAGAGCAATGAGGGCGTGAGCACTAATATTTTTTGAACTTTATCGCGAGTGATGAGTGTTGCTATAAATATAACTTTTTCTAACATAAGAGCTACAATTTTAATCCTTTTAAGGCGTCTAATAGTATTTCTACTCTTTGTTTGCAACTCTCGAAAAAAGCATCACTCTTTACAATATCTCTCTCCCAATGTTCAATGGTTAGATTGCTGATGTTTTCATAAAAAGGATACCATTCTGTTTCACGAATAGGAATTCCTTTTTCTTGCAAACGTTGGTGCAAGGTTGTTTTATTTTCTTCTGAAATTTGATACTTTTCGGGGTCATTATATACTCCGTAGTAATAACCTCCTTCTTCAAAATCGAAGCTTATATTTACTTTATCTTCCCATTCTTTACAACTAAGATAAAAGCTTATATGTGATTCGTGAGCTTCCTCGTAATGGTATTCTAATTTTCTGCCCTTAGCAAAGGAGTCCATTTTAGGGTTCAAATGTGTTTGGGCTAAGTAATCGAATACTTTGGGATAGTTTAGAAAAATGTTTTGTACGGCTTCTAAGTTGCCAAAATCACCTAAAGTTTTTACTATTTCTTCTTGATTTTTGGTGTTCATATCTTGATTTGTGAGTGTTTTTAAATGGTTACTGTACTGAATGAGGGTTTCACGTACTATGGGTAAGCGAGCTGATAGGGTAATACATTGGTCTAACCACTTGATAATAGTATCAGAATAAGAAATGGGTAGGTAGTTCACCCCTTCACCGCTTTGCTCTGAAGCCTTATCTCCCAAGAGTGTAAGATAATAAATCTTATACGCCTTATACTGTTTTTGAGAGTATTGGTTGTAGCGTTTTAATTGTTCGCGTTGGTCAGGTGCGTAGATTTTATTTTCTATGATAAGAGCATTCTTTTGGTCGTCTTCTATGAGGATATCTATACGTCCGTTATCGGTAGTATATTCGGTATAAGCAGTTGCTGTTGAGGGATTGAATGTAGTGGGTATAGAATCTTTGTCGATTAGATTTAAAAAAGCTTCAAGGAAGGATGATTTTAGTGAATGAGAGCCCTTGGGGTTTAGCAATTCGGCAATAATGGCAGAATGGGTATTTTCATAATGATTTACCCCACAGATGCGAAACATATTAAAGCGCCCTCCCGTAGCGTCCAAAAGTTCGTTATTCTTTTGGGTGATAGTAGCGACTTGCTGTAATAGATTTTTTAGTTCTTTCATCATTATTCCTTTTGGGATACAAAATTAGGAAATTAAAATCAAAATATTGTTTTTCGCTGAAAAAAATGTATATTTGTGCGTTTTCTTTCTAAAAACAATTATTATGCAACAACTTACTTACACCACTGACGATAATACAGAATATCAACCCTGATTACTTTTTGGGACACTTGGTGAATATAAGGCTCAATGATAACTATTGTCTTAGCTTAGAAACTATTAGCGGATAACGAATATATTTTATAATGATTAGCTATATGCAAAAAGAACATACAAGGTTAAGATAAGGATCGGCAATACAACTCTCTTTGAGTTGATTTTGAAAGGATGAAATCAATAAAAATATTTAAAATGATACGTAACAAAACACTTATTTTCTTTTTACTCATATTATCTGCTTGTGGCAAACAAGCAGGAGAAGATGAACAGCAGAAGCATCGTAGGTAAACTGTAAAAGGATAACAAACATTTAAATAAAAACCGACTATGAAAAAGTTCATAACATTAGTAGCAGCATTTGCCCTTGTGGCTTGCGGAAAGGACAGCAACGGAGGCGGCGGAGAGGATCCGATCGACCCCAGCGTAGTGTACAAAACTTCGGGCGACCTTTTCGGAAAGAACTATGTGGCAAAGGGGACCGTTTTTACACGAAGGGTAGACAAAGAGATGCCTCTCGCGCCTAATTCAGCAGCGATTGCAAAGAAAATGAGATCGCTGGCAACCAATCCTTACGGGGTGATCACCACTATTACTCGTCAGCACTATAATTACACCATAATTATAGTAGATAGTAATGATAAGAACCAGCATTATGCTAATTTTATCCCCGAAGGGCAGTATGAGCGAGACGATGCTGACCTCTATAAATACACGGGAGGGCGTCAGCCTATCGTGCACGATGCCAAGCCTGCCGCTGGGAACGATGCGCATATGGCGGTCTACGACGTGGCAACGGGAGTGATGCGTCAGTACTTCGGAGTAACGTATGTGAACAGCGGTGAGTACAAGTTTAAAGGCTCGGGCTACTTCATTGCCAAGCCAGGACTGCGTGGGCTCGCTAAGGACAACTATTGGATGCGCCTTTCCAAAGGCGGTAGCTCGGTAGTGGGAATGCTCAATCCGCTTTCGCAGATCGGTATCGAGGAAGTGAGGGCTGGGGAGATCAATCACGCCCTATCGTTCACCATAGCGCACGCCCGTAAAGGCTTTTCGTGGCCTGCGAAGGCTGGCGATGGCGATCTGGACGATGCCGACGCCCCAATGGAAGGGCAATGGTGCCGTATCGACCCGAAAGTGGACTTGGATAAACTCGGATTGGGTCCTATGACCCTGATGATTGCCAAGGCGGTGCAGAAATATGGGGCTTATGCCGCTGATAAGAACGCATTTTGCCACACTTTCACCACCGAGCACGGCATTTATGAGCTTGCGATCCACGGGTTAGACCCTTGGGAACACGATGGGGAGTTTGAGAAGAAGTACGGCAAGTTCGATAACATCAACGACTTCCCTTGGGAGCTCACACAATGGGCACCTGTTGACTGGGGGAAAAAATAAACGTAGGAATCTTTTGGAGCAAATCTTATTAGCCTACAAAGCGGAAGATACCCAAGTATTGGCTGAAAAGTTTGATATTTCGGGAGAGTTTTTAGAAGAAATCTATGAAATGTTCGATTTTGTAGAAGATAAAAGCGTATTGCACCTTTTCCCAATAGAAGAAATGGATAAAAAAGAAAGAGGAGGGGTAAACTTAAGCGTCTATAACTTCAATAATGACGATACTACGGTAGGAATAGAAGCTCATTTGTGGGATGAGAAGGAATATTTTGCTATCATCAAAGGATATTACAACCTTGGTGAGCAATTCCCTAAGTTTGTATTTCACTATTTTAGTGTTTAATATGCACTGCCACACTTTGCCAAAGGTCGTAGCACGACGGGCGGAGAAAATTAGCAAATTAGCAGATTGGAGAATGAGATAAATGCCAATAATACCAATAATACCAGAAATAATCAACTTTGCCAAAGGTGCGAGCCGCACAGGCAGTGCGAGCCGCACAGGCAGTGTGAGCCACACAGGCAGTCGTAGCACGGCAGGCGGGGAAAAATTAGCAAATGGGGAAAGGTTGAGGAGTTCGGAAGAAAACGGAAAATTTCGGAAGAGGAGAGGAAGGGTTTTTGATGAAAAAAGGCTGTAAGTAGGGTGTGGTTAGCTTATAGAGAGCTTATAGGAAGCTTATACGAATCTTGGACGATTGGTATAGGAAGGGTGTATAATGCACTATGTATGAAAGGAATAGAGGGCGAAGAAAAACAACATTAAAAGTAAGTTTAGTAGGATGATAAAAGGTAAAAAGCTAAAAAAGGAATTGGTTTTTGAAGGAAGTGTAATAAAAAAATGCCAAAGGTGTGAACCACGCAGGCGGTTAACATCTTTGGCAAAGTTATGATTATTTGTAATTAAATTAAGCTTGTCCGGTTACACCAAAGAGAGGAATGGCGTGACGGTCGTCGCTATTGGTGATAGTGCCATTGGCTTGTTCAAACTTCTGGATATTATCATCTAAGGCGAATAGCAGGCGCTTGGCGTGCTCAGGGGTAAGGATAATGCGACTGCGCACCTTCCCTTTGGGCATCCCTGGCATTACGCTCACAAAATCGACTACAAACTCGGTAGACGAGTGGTTGATAATTGCTAAGTTAGAGTATACTCCCTTGGCAACCTTGTCGTCGAGCTCAATGCTCAACTGTCCTTCTTTTTCTTCTACTTCGTCCATTGTCTATCTCGATTTTTTCTTTTCTACCACGGGTTCTAAATCGGCTTTAGAACCTACGATGATTTTCTCGTATTCTTTGAGTCCGGTACCTGCAGGGATACGGTGACCTACGATTACGTTTTCTTTCAAGCCGTCGAGGAAGTCTACCTTACCACTTACCGCTGCTTCGTTTAATACCTTCGTAGTTTCTTGGAAAGAAGCTGCTGAGATAAACGATTTGGTTTGCAACGATGCACGAGTGATACCTTGTAGCACTGGCATAGCAGTAGCAGGAATCACATCACGGGCGATTACCAAGTTCTTATCGGAGCGTTTGAGTAGTGAGTTCTCATCGCGCAATTCACGCAGGCTCACTATCTGTCCAGCTTTTAAGTTTTCGGAATCTCCGGCGTCTTCTACTACTTTCTTACCAAACAAGCGGTCATTTTCCTCGATAAAGTCGTCTTTGTGGACTAACTGACCTTCGAGGTAGAGGGTATCACCTGGGTCTTGGATTTCCACTTTACGCATCATCTGGCGAACGATAACCTCAAAGTGTTTATCGTTAATTTTCACCCCTTGCAAGCGGTATACTTCTTGTACTTCGTTTACTAAATACTGTTGTACTGCCGATGGTCCTTTAATACGCAAGATATCATCAGGTGTTACAGAACCATCGGAGAGCGGTTTACCTGCACGTACAAAGTCGTTTTCTTGTACCAAGATTTGGCTCGATAATTTCACCAAGTATTTACGTTCTTCGCCCGAGCGTGAGGTAACGATTACCTCTTTATTACCGCGTTTGATTTTACCGAACGATACCACTCCGTCAATTTCGGATACGATGGCAGGGTTCGATGGGTTACGTGCTTCGAAAAGCTCGGTAACACGAGGAAGACCTCCTGTAATATCCCCAGCTTTGGCAGAGCTACGCGGTATTTTCACAAGCACCTTACCTTCTTCAATCTTGCTGTTGTTGTCCACCATAATGTGAGCACCCACAGGTAAGTTGTAAGAGCGGAGCGTTTCGCCATTCTTATCAGTTATGAGCAAGGTAGGAATCAACTTCTTGTTACGCGATTCTACAATCACTTTTTCTTGGAAACCTGTTTGCTCGTCTATTTCTACTTGGTAAGTAACTCCCTGTTCGATATCTTCATAAGCGATTTTACCAGAGTATTCCGAGATGATTACCGCATTATAGGGATCCCACTGGAAGAGTAAAGTTCCTTTTTTCACCTCTTCTTTGTCTTTTACAAAGATATGCGCTCCATAAGGAATATCGTGTGTTTGAAGTACCATTTTGGTAGTAGGGTCAAGCACGCGGAGCTCAGATGAACGCACTACTACGTCCACAGGGTTTTGTTCGTTGTCTTTACCACGAACTACCCGTAAGTCTTCTATTTCTAGTACACCGTCAAAACGGGCTTCAGTTTTATTTTCTTCTGATACGTTACCCGCAACCCCACCTGCGTGGAAGGTACGCAAGGTAAGCTGGGTACCTGGTTCACCGATAGACTGGGCAGCTACTACTCCTACGGCTTCCCCTTTCTGTACCATACGTCCGGTAGAAAGGTTTCGACCGTAACATTTTGCACAAATACCGTGTTTTGCTTCACAGGTAAGTGCCGAGCGTACTTCTATCATATCGATAGGAGCGGCTTCTATTTTATCTACTATTTTTTCAGTAATTTCTTCACCAGCACCCACAATAAGTTCTTCGGTGAGAGGATTGTATACATCGTGGAGCGATACACGTCCTAAAACGCGCTCGCCAAGAGTTTCTACTACTTCCTCGTTCTTTTTGAGGGCACGTACTTCTACCCCACGCAAGGTACCACAGTCTTCTGTATTAATAATCACGTCTTGTGATACGTCTACCAAACGACGAGTTAAGTAACCCGCATCGGCTGTTTTCAAAGCAGTATCGGCAAGACCTTTACGGGCACCGTGGGTAGAGATGAAGTATTCGAGGATAGATAGTCCTTCTTTAAAGTTTGACAAGATAGGGTTCTCGATAATTTCACCACCCCCTACGCTCGATTTCTTAGGTTTTGCCATCAAACCACGCATACCGGTAAGCTGACGAATTTGCTCCTTAGAACCACGCGCTCCCGAGTCGAGCATCATATACACTGAGTTGAACCCTTGCTGGTCTGTGCTGATGCGTTTCATCGCCAATTCAGTAAGTTGCGCATTGGTAGATGTCCACACGTCAATCACCTGATTATAACGTTCGTTATTGGTAATGAGCCCCATATTATAGTTCATCATAATACCATCTACGAGTCCGTTAGCTTCGGCTATCATATTAGCTTTTTCTTGCGGAATGATGATATCTCCTAAACTGAACGACAATCCACCTTTAAAGGCAAAACGGTATCCCATATTCTTGATTTTGTCAAGGAAGTCTCCCGTTACAGGAATGCTGGTAGCTTTGAGGATACGACCGATGATATCACGCAATGATTTTTTGGTAAGTACCTCGTTGATGTAGCCTACTTCCAAAGGTACAAGCTCATTGAAGAGCACACGTCCTGTGGTAGTTTCTACTATGGGATAATATACATTGCCATTTTCGTCGAGGTCACGCACTTTCACTTTAATAAAAGCGTTTAAGCTGAGCTTTCCTTCGTTATAAGCGATATTCACTTCTTCTGCTGAATAAAAAACTGAGCCTTCCCCTTTAATAGGATATTCAGGGGTAGACTTACGACCTTTGGTGATGTAGTAAAGCCCCAAGACCATATCTTGTGAAGGTACAGTAATAGGCGAACCATTCGCAGGGTTGAGGATATTGTGTGAAGCCAACATTAAGAGTTGTGCCTCTAAGATAGCCTCAGGACCTAATGGCAAGTGCACCGCCATTTGGTCGCCGTCGAAGTCGGCATTGAACGCTGTACACACCAATGGGTGCAACTGTATTGCTTTCCCCTCAATGAGCTTAGGTTGGAATGCCTGAATACCCAAACGGTGCAAAGTAGGAGCACGGTTCAGTAGTACAGGGTGACCTTTGATCACATTCTCCAAAATATCCCATACTACAGGCTCTTTCTTGTCAATGATTTTCTTAGCTGATTTCACCGTTTTCACAATACCGCGCTCAATGAGCTTACGTATTACAAACGGCTTATAGAGTTCGGCTGCCATATTCTTTGGCAAACCACATTCGTACATTTTGAGTTCAGGACCTACCACAATTACCGAACGTGCTGAATAGTCTACACGTTTACCGAGGAGGTTCTGACGGAAGCGCCCTTGCTTACCTTTCAATGAGTCAGAAAGTGATTTAAGCGGACGATTAGACTCTGTTTTTACAGCTGATGATTTACGTGTGTTGTCGAAAAGTGAATCTACCGACTCTTGAAGCATACGTTTCTCATTGCGCAAAATCACGTCAGGAGCTTTGATTTCCATCAAGCGTTTTAAACGGTTATTACGAATAATCACACGTCTGTAAAGATCGTTAAGGTCGGAAGTCGCAAAACGTCCCCCATCAAGCGGTACTAATGGGCGCAATTCAGGCGGAATCACAGGAATCACCTTCATTATCATCCATTCAGGCTTGTTCTCGCGGTTTCTTTGAGATTCGCGGAACGCCTCTACCACTTGTAAGCGTTTAAGAGCTTCAGTTTTGCGTTGTTTAGAACTTTCGTTATTAGCTTTGTGACGCAAGTCGTAAGAAAGTGCGTCTAAATCCAAACGTTCTAAGAGTTCAAGAAGACACTCAGCCCCCATTTTAGCAATGAACTTATTAGGGTCAGTATCTTCTAAATATTGGTTATCAGCAGGAAGACTCTCAGTAATAGCGAGATATTCTTCTTCTGAAAGGAAGTCTAAGTATTGTAAATCTTCACCTTCTGGTCCTTTGGCAATACCTGGTTGGATAACTACATAGCGCTCGTAGTAGATAATCATATCCAACTTTTTCGAAGGAAGCCCTAACAAATAACCTATTTTGTTAGGTAATGAGCGGAAATACCAAATGTGAGCGATAGGCACCACAAGGTTGATATGTCCTACTCTTTCGCGGCGTACTTTTTTCTCGGTTACTTCCACGCCACAACGGTCGCAGACGATGCCTTTATAACGAATGCGTTTGTATTTACCACAAGCACATTCATAGTCCTTTACAGGACCAAAAATACGCTCACAAAACAACCCGTCGCGTTCAGGTTTGTGAGTACGATAGTTGATAGTTTCAGGTTTAGTAACCTCACCGCGTGAAACGGCTAAGATAGATTCAGGAGAGGCCAAACCAATCGAAATCTTATCAAATTTAGGGACAGCTGTATTTTTTTCTCTTGCCATATTATTTATGGTGAATATAATAAATTTATGGGGCTTCATAGAGGTCTCCCCACGAAGCCTATTTACAAAATATCGTGCAAAAGTACAACTATTTTTTAAAATAGCAATTATTTTTTCGCAATATTTTTAGAAGAATATTTTAAGAGGTTGATAGTTAGTAGCATAAAATTTATCGAAGTCTCAAACTTTTACACTTTCAAAGTTTCTACTCGCCTGTCCTGCTACTACCTTTGCCAAAGTTTCTAATTTGCTTGTCGTCCTACGCCCTTTCTCAAAGTTGAAATCTCCTCCGTATTACCTTCATCATTCGTCCCTGGTCATTCGTCATTTCTTCCCTTATCCGTCACTATCTTCCCCCTCTTCGAGGTAGCCAGCAATAGCTCGGTATGTGTCCCGCGAAAGCAAAGTATGTGTAAAGAGGGAGGTTTGTCACCTTTTCCAGCTTGTCCCCCTTCGGGAATTTTGGGGCTTACCGAATAAATGAGTCGCCACATTCCCCCTTTGGAGGCAGGGCTGTTACATAGAGTTACAAATGTTTGATTTATAATATATTAAATTCATAAGTTCTTTGAAATTAATGATACTCCATTCCATAGCTGACTTGATAGAGTCTTTTCCATTAAGACGAAATAGGTTAATTGATATATTTCTCATTATTGAAAGATTCTCAGGAGCATTACCTGATTTAGTCTTACTCTTGTCCTCTTTCATTTGTACATCTTTCACCCAGTGCAAACGATTTTCTATACCCCAATGAGAACGTATGTGATTAGCAAAGAAATCAGCCTTATTCTTAGCTACACTGCTAATATGGTAAACTATCTCTATTGTCTGACCTTTCTTTGTTTTGACATAACGTGTTGTTTCTATAATTCGCTTTATACCAAACCATTCAGGAGAAATACCCTCTAAATTTTTATAAACTTTGGTAATACGCAATTCATCACGACCTCTTAGCAAAGAACACTCTTGGTAAGTGTGCATTAAATACTTTTTTGTAGCAACATTTGCTTTTATTTGCTCAAAAAGCTTTTTTTGATTACCTTTTACTTGTACTATGTAGTCATTTTTTGACTTTATAATAGTTTCAAGAGTTTTTTTGACAATGTAAGGCATCTAAAGTGATTATTTCACCTTGAATGTCTAAGGCTTGTAAGAGTCTTTGAACGGTATAAATTTCAGATTCTTTTTTGTTCTCTAATTTATCACAAGCTAATACAATGCCTCTTTGTGAAGCAAAAACACTTATCAATGAAACAAAATTCTGATAGTTATTTTGAGTGTCTTTAATAGTTCCTGCAATAGCCTTTCCATCAACAGCAAGTGTTTCACCTTGACACATTGGTAAAAATTGGGCAGTCCACTGATTGAATTTTTGGGCAAAATCATCAAAATCAATTTCCATAAATATCCTTCTAATAGAGCCATATGTAGGTACTTTACAGAAAGTTAGATACTTTTTAAACTCCCATTGGTTTTCTTTGAGGAAACGGCCTATTTCTCGATAACCAGTATAACCTGACATTATTGCTGTTAGGCACATAATCAGGAAGTTAGGCATTTTATGGCGGATACCGCGTCTTTTTCTAGTATCCTCTATACTAGATAACATTTCTATCAGTGTCATAGACTTTTACATTTTATT
>NZ_JBPRKH010000026.1:0-36272 GCF_051417515.1 Capnocytophaga sp. G1920 | reverse complement strand
TTAGTATATAATTGTTACTTGTTACTTAGGCTAAACAGATAACGTACTCCTGCAAAGGCTTGTACGCCTTGTGAAGGATAATACAACCATTTTTTATAGTGTTCACTGGTGAGGTTGTTGGCTTTTAAGAATACTTGCCAATGTTTGTTGAAAGTGTAATCGGCGTGGAAATTGATATCAAAATAACCTTCCAAAGAGAGCTTCTCGGGAATAGGATTTGCAACAGTTACGTAATCGAGGTCGTAACGTTTTCCTACATAAAAGAAGTCGAATCAGCAAATAGATTGGGTAATATTCTAAAATCGGTGAAGAGAGATACTCGTGTGCTGGGTAAGTTCCAAGCGGTTTTATTTTTCTGTACACGGGCGTTATAGTTATTATATCTTCCTTCAAAGGTAAAAGAGAAAACATCTTTTATATTTCCTCCTATAGAATCTAAAAGCTCTTTGGTGATAGTTATCAGTTTATCTTTATCTCCCTTTTCAAAAAACATTTGAGTAGCTATTTGAAGCTCTTCAAAAAAAGTAGGAGCTACCTTCCTTAAAAACTCTGATTTTGTTTTACCAGTACCTCCCCACTGACGGAGCAAACGAAGTTTAAACTCAGCTAAAACATCTATCAAGAGTAATGCTACAAAGAAAATACGTTTGGAGTCTTTTACTCCCTCTATATCTAATAAGTAAGAAGTGATTTTTGATCTATATTTTTCATCTTCATCTTTTGAGAGAGGAGTACTTCCATTTTCTTTTAGTGCTGTAGTATATTCCTTGAGATGCTTTAAAAAATGATGAGGGTCTAACAAAATAAATCCTTTAGAAATCATATCAATATACACTCCTTTGTTAGAGAGAAAATCTTCATAAAGGGTGTATTCAATGCTTTCTACCGAGAAAATGATAAGTTGTAAAGTAATACCTTTGTAATTGAGAGTTTTAATGATTTTTTGTATTCTCTCAGTAGTAAAGATGATAACATCTACATCCGAATAGATCGTTTCTTTACCTTCAGCATAACTTCCCGTTATAAGGGTAGCGTACTGATGAGAATAATTTTCGGTGATATATTCTTTTACAAGATCAATAATTTTTGGATTCATAAATGTTAGTTTTAAAAACAAAAGCTATCATTTTTCTTGATAGCTTTTGTAGTGTTTTACTTTAAATTATTATTTGCCTAAATAGTCTTTTAAGAATTCGTAATAATCCCTGTACTTCTTATCAATGACCCCCATTTTTTGAAATACACAAAACTGTTTCTGTAAAAAATCCATAGGATAAGCTGTATTAATTGATTTTTCCAATAAATCAGTAAGAACTTCTTTAGCTTTTCTCTCGTCCAAATATCTCTCTATAGTGTAATTAATACTGAGAGGAAAAATCACTTTCCTCTCAGTATAAAAAATAGAAATACCATTCACATTCTTAGTCTCTTTACTCCCAAAATCAAAAGCTTTTTCCTCATCCTCAGCAAGTGTTTTTATTTCTTGAATGATGAGGTTAATTTTTCTTTTAGAGACTTTGTGTTCTCTCAAAGTCTTTTCAAGCATTTGTAAAGATTTCTCAAAATAACCAAACATAGAGACAATACAAACATCTTTCTCTATATTTTGCATAATAATATCGAAATATTGTGTGTTGTAAAAGCGAGCTCCTATTCCAAAGTTTTCGCAGTCGTAAACACTTTCTTGGGCTTGAGAGAAAATAGGAATTGAGAGAAAGAACACTCCTATACTGATAATTACTTTCCTATACTGCATTTACCTAAATAGTCTTTTAAAAAAGCTTCATAATTCTTAAAGCTCTTATCAATAGTGCCATACCCTTCTATCACAGCTCCTTTTCGTTGATAAATACAAAAAGTATTATCTAAAAACGATACTCCGCAACTACTGTTAGTCTCTTCTGCTAAAAGAGCTTCTATCACTTTTTTGGCTTGCTTTTCACTTAGGTACTTTTCTATAACCTGAGTTAAAGGTAATATGGAAGTCAAAGGGTCAAAAGTTGTTATATTAGTAATATCAGTATTACTGTATATAGAAATAAGTTCAGCATTTTTAGTTGGGGTACGGTCTACTTCTAAAACTTTTTCTCCATCCCAATGACTCATTTCTTTTATCTGGTTAATAATCTTCTTTCTTTTTGCAGAAGATACCCCATAACTTTTTAATTGAAAATTTAGCACAGCTAACGATTTATCAAAATAACCAAATTGCGAATAAATCACAAAATTCTTTTTGATAGTTCTTAGCCTTATATTCAAAAGTTGCTCGGTATGTCTTGTTCCTATTCTATTTTCACAATCAACAGAACTTTTGTCTTGTGAAAATGAAGAGATAGAGAACAACAATAAAGACATAAAAATTATTAATTTCCTATACTGCATTTACCTAAATAGTCTTTTAAAAAAGCTCGATAATCCTTAAAACTCTTATCAATAGAACCATACCCTTCTATCAAAGTACCTGCTCTTTGATAAAAGCAGAAATTATCTTCCAAATAGCTAACGGCACACTTACAATTAAAATTCTTCTCCAATAAGCCTTCTATCACCTCTTTTGCTTTTTCTTTACTTAAATACTTCTCTATAACTCGATTCAAAGAAATTTTAACCGTTAGAGGATCTACTTGTGTGAAATTAGTAAAATCAAAATGATTGAAAATAGATATTAACTCCGAGTTTTGAGGTTCTTTTAAACTATACTCTTGAAGTTTTTTACCAGACCATCCAGTCATTTTTCTAATTTGCTTAATAATCTGTTCTCTTTCCTTCTGAGCTACACCATAACTCTCCAACTGACTATTAAGCACTTCTAATGATTTATCAAAATAACCATATACTGAATATATCTCAAAGTCTTTTTTAATAGTTCTGAGCCTTATAGTCAATTGTTGCCCTGTGTACGTCTGTCCTATTCTGAAATTTTCACAATCAAAAGGATGCTTATCTTGTGCAAATAAAAAAATAGAAAACAACAATAAAGACAAAAAGATTACTAATTTCCTATACTGCATTTACCTAAATAGTCTTTTAAAAAAGCTTCATAATTCTTAAAGCTCTTATCAATGATACCATACCCTTCTATCACAGCTCCTTTTCGTTGATAAATACAAAAAGTATTTTTTAAAAACGCCTCTACACAGCCACTGTTAGCTTGGTCTGTTAAAAGACCATCTATTACTCTTTTAGCTTGTGTTTCACTTAAGTACTTCTCTATAACTTGAATCAAAGGTAACATAGATGTTAAGGGGTCAAAAGTTGTGATATTAGTAATATCAGTATTGTTGTATATATAAAGAAATTCAGCATTTTTAGTTGGAGTACGATCAACTTCTAAAACTTTTTCTCCATCCCAATGACTCATCTCCTTTATCTGGTTAATAATCTTCTTTCTTTTTGCAGAAGATACCCCATAACCTTTTAATTGAAAATTTAGCACAGCTAACGATTTATCAAAATAACCATAAAAAGAATAAATCACAGAGTTTCTTTTGATTGTTCTTAGCCTTATATTCAAAAGTTGCTCGGTATGTCTTGTTCCTATTCTATTTTCACAATCAACAGAACTTTTGTCTTGTGAAAATGAAGAGATAGAGAACAACAATAAAGACATAAAAATTACTAATTTCCTATACCACATCCTTTCCACCAATCTTCATTATTTCTGTATTTCCTTGTTTTTTTATCATCCTGCATCCCCTCAATCTCTACTAAATTTTTAAACATAGTAGGATCATAGTTAACATTCCTCATTCCCCCGGTAGCTAATGGATCGGCTAAAGTGATTTGATTAGTACTTGGATCATACCCTACAATTACTACAGCGTGTCCATCGTTAGACCCTTCAGAGGAATAATTCATCAAAATAGGGTGCTCTTTGCTAAGTGAATTTTTTATTTGCTCTAAGTTCCCATATTCAAGAAGATTATTCTTGAAAAAAGTATCACATATACGATACATTTCAACATCTGTAATACCTCTTACTTCTTTTTTTCCTGTTATAGGATCTAGAACTGGATAATAAAACTGACGAATAGCCTTTTCTTTACTATCTATCCCTATTGATTCTGCAAAATCACTTTTGTTTATTCCTTTTTTGTCTCCTCCATAAAATTTAGAGAGAAATTCAAAAGCAAGCATTCCACATTCCCCTGTACCTCCTACTTGTGGGCACATACCAGGTAAGTTCTTCAATTTTAGTGGAGGACCTGGTTCTGGAGGGGTTTCTTCGGGGGTATAACCTCCGCCACCGCCATAATAATTGTCGCCATCCTCATAGCCAGGACTAAAATCGTTAGGGAATAAGCCTCCTCCTCCGATAGGAAAGCCATATACAGTGACCTCTTCTAAATCGTGGATATAATCAAACCATCCACCGCCTACACAACTTTGGGCATCTTGCTCTTTGAGAGCTTCCATCTCTTCCTCTAATTGAGAAAAAGATAATGTTTGAATACTTTTCATTTTATTTGATTGATTTTAGAGTGTCATCAGGTTATTATTCTTTATATCGTAGGGTGTGTTCTAAAGGCTTCCAATATTTATTAAAACACTTCTTAGCTTTATCAGTATAAAAACAAGTATAATCAATAAAACTCTTCCCTTTGCGGAGTATAAATAATTTCTCAATATATTTATATTCTTTTCCGTTCTCTTTAAGATAAAATTCAGAAGGCAAACTAAAAGTGTACTTAAAAGCACTATCAGCATTAAAAATCTTCTTTGCTTGTTGTGATGTGTAATAAGTTACTTTTTCTTGCCATTTTTCATCCCTATTGTTTTCCAAATAAGTAAAATTATCTACCATACGTCTTTCTATTTCCTTATTTGCGTCAGCAATAGAGTCAAGAGACAGAAAAACAACCATCTCAGCATCTTTTGATTTTAAAAAGGAGTAATCACATCCCCAACCATTAGAAACACTACGCCTTAGCGCAAGATAAAGTTTTGTGTTAGACAAGCAATAATTTAGAGTATCATAATCGTTAAATATTTTTGATTCTTTAAAAAAGATTCCTTTTGCAACAATCTTTTCAAGTAGATAAATTCTACTTTTGTCACTTTTCTCTTTTTGCGAAAGTATTTTAACTGTTATTAACTTATCTTGTTCTTTTTGGGAAAAAATAGGTAAAGGAATAGAAAAAAAGTATATTAAAAACAATAAATTTATTTTCATACGTTATCTATTACTAACTTTATATAAGCCTGTAGCTTGCTGAGTACTACCATTAACATTTAGTATATAATTGTTACTTGTTACTTAGGCTAAACAGATAACGTACTCCTGCAAAGGCTTGTACGCCTTGTGAAGGATAATACAACCATTTTTTATAGTGTTCACTGGTGAGGTTGTTGGCTTTTAAGAATACTTGCCAATGTTTGTTGAAAGTGTAATCGGCGTGGAAATTGATATCAAAATAACCTTCCAAAGAGAGCTTCTCGGGAATAGGATTTGCAACAGTTACGTAATCGAGGTCGTAACGTTTTCCTACATAAAAGAAGTCGAAGCCAGCAAATAGATTGGGTAATATTCTAAAATCGGTGAAGAGAGATACTCGTGTGCTGGGCAAGTTCCAAGCGGTTTTATTTTTCTGTACACGGGCGTTATAGTTATTATATCTTCCTTCAAAGGTAAAAGAGAAAACATCTTTTATATTTCCTCCGATAGAAGCTAAAAGCTCCATATCGTTTACTTCGTCATACACTAACTTAAAAGAGTTGTTATATTGATAAGGCAATATTTCGGTAGCGATAGTAGGTGTCTCGGAATTGGTAGTAAACAGAGGCATCTCTTTGTATTGGCGATAGCTTCCTTGTATGCGATAAAGCAAATCGGAAGTTACTTTTCCTTTAAGGGCTACAAAAGCATCGGCTTGCACATTGGTAGGCTTAATTTCTTGCATAGGTGAGAGAAAAGGATTCTCTTTGGTGAGTTTCTCTACTGTGTTTTGTTGCATAATACCGCGTATACCTGCGTGCAAAATAGCATCGGCAGTTAGCGGATAAGAAGCCTCTACATCGGGATAAGCTTTGAACTTGCTTTCATCGGACTGGTTCGCATCTACATACATCAAAGCAACGCCTAATTTTAAGTCCAAATTCTCGATAGACAAATGATAAGAAGGATTTACCCCAAAGAGCATCCAACGATTGTTAAGCTCGTTTACTAAGTTATTTTGACGGGTAAAACTACCATTGTAATAATCGAGAATTACATTGGTACGAACTTTTTGGTCATCGGTAAGAGGAATTTCGAAGGTGGGTTGTGCTTTTACATTCAATTCTTTACTATCGAAATGGTCGTAGAGCCCACGTACGCTGAAATCAAGTCCTTTAAAGTAAGGATTAGACCATTGGAGGTAACCTCCTACACCATAATCGAAATAGGTTTGGTGTACGTCATCTACTTTTCCAATCAACTGTTGTCTTGTATAAGAAGCGGGACGGATACCATACCAGTTGTGCAAACGGCGACCTATATCAGCAGTGAGCCCCCAAAGTACATCTTGGTTCTGAAAATCATAACGCAACTCAGCCGATGAGAGCGCATAATTGGTATCGGTGTATACCTCGTCCATATCATCATTGGCTGAGATGTGATTCAGTAAGAAAGAAGCGTTACTGTTATCATTTACTGGGAGAGTGATATTGGCATCGGCATAAAAAGTATTGAGCATACCGAAACCGCCACCGAGATAAGAATCTAAATAGTCTTCGCGAACGACTTTTGGTTTCACCGAAGCTGCTTTGCCTTTTTCGGGAACAAAAGTAGAGGCTACCGGTACCGAATAGATGGTATAGTTGATTTGCTTTTTCTTAACGGTAAGCGAATCTTTTACGTTTGCATCTTCACGCTTTTTATCGGCGTCGGCAATCGTAGGAGCATATGATTTTACCACATCTACCACTTTGGTAGAGAGGCTGTCTTTACGGCTTTGAGCGACTGCCATTGTTGAGGCAGAGAACAAAAGCATTGTTAGAATATATGTGATGTGTTTGTTCATTTGTTTAGAAATTAGGGTTTAGGAGGGAGATTCAACTTTGCCAAAGGTGCGAGCCGCACAGGCAAACTTTGGCAAAGTGTATACCACAATATTAACCATTATTTTACTGATGAATTACTTTTAGCGGCTTCGGCTTTTACTACTGCGAGTTCTTTTTTGGCTTCGGCTACTATTTCAGGAAACTCTTTAAAGTTTTTAATTACACTTTCTAAGACGTAAGAGGCTTGATAAGCGTCTTTGAGTCCGTAGAAGTTTTTAGCCATTACGATAAGGCTCTTAGCAGCGAACTCTTTGTGTCCGCCATAGTCTTTAGCAATCTTTTGAACTACGTCATTAGAGGCTTTGTAGTTACCGTCTTTATTCTTAAAATAAGCATCGTAATACAAGGCTTCGGCAGCGAGGCTACCCGTAGCGGTTTTCTGTACCTCTTGGTAATATTTGCGAGCTTGGGTTTCATTTCCTGCTTGACTATAAGCACGAGCCAACACTATATAAGCATCGTTCTTGATACGTGTATCAATAGATTTTTCTTCTAATACCTTATTGGCATATTCAATAGCTTTATCGTACAGTTTTTCGTTATAGCACACGCGCATTAGGTTGCTTTGTGCATAAGTTTTGTTCTGTGCGATAGTAGCGGTTCGTTCGAGGTCTTCGAGATAAGGTTTAGCTTTTAGGTAGCTACCTGCTTCAAGAAGGATTTGACACACACGAGTAAGAGATTGCTCGCCGTATTCATTAGAACCGCTTTTGGTTACATTTTCGTAATGTGTAAGTGCTTTAGCCTTTTGTCCACTATTGAAATACATTTGTGCTAAGTAAAACTCGGCATTGGTGCGACGCATACCATTAGGGAACTCTTTAAGGTATTTTTCAAAACCTGAAATAGCCTCTTTGGTATTGTTTTGCATATATTGTCGTTCGGCAGCTTCATAAGTAGCTCCTTCGAGTTCGAGGTCGGTTACCTCTACATATCCCAAACCTTTAGCCCACGATGCGTATTCGTTTACGTTACCCATATCTACATAGATGAGTTTTGCGGAAGCTACTGCTTGTGAGGCTTCGTTGGTATTAGGATAGTCTTTGGCGATAGTTTGGAAAAGCGTTAAGGCTTTTTGGTTTTCGTTCCTATTATAATACACTAAACCTTCGCGGAGCATTGCACGAGGTACGAGCACATTGCCTTTATACTCTTTGGCGAGTTGCTGATAGTACTGTAATCCTTTTTGGGTATTCCCTTTGGTTACATAAGCATTCCCTAATTCAAACAAAGCGTTAGGGCGCAGATTAGAGCTTTTGTAGTTCTTAACGAAACGCTCTAAGTCTTCAATTTTGCTATTGAGGCGGTCTACGAACCCATAACTAATAGCCTTTTGGTAGGCGGCATAATCTTGGTCGGCTGATTTAGCTTCGATGAGTTTGTTATACCCTTCCATTGCAGGCCAGTATTTACCTGTTACGAAGTAAGAATCGGCGAGACGGAGTATAGCGTCGTGTTTCCAACTACTGTTCTTAGGGTTTTGTTTGAGGTACTTCTCGAAATTAGCGATAGCACCTGCATAGTTTTTTTGATTGAAATTAGCATAAGCTAAACCGTAGAAGCCTTTGGCATACTCTTCGGTTTTAGGTGCTGATGAATTATGGAGAAACTGAGTAAAATAGGATTCGGCACCTTTGTAATCTTTCAGCTGATAAGCAGTTTCACCAGCCCAATAGGTAGCGCGAGCGGCAAGCGCAGAATTACCACCGATGGCTTTCTGCAAATATTTTAAAGCCTCGTTGTATTGCAATTCATTAAAGAGCTCTAACCCGCGATAGAAGGCTACTTTTTTATAGGTTTCTTTGTCCTTAGGGTCGTTAGACTTTTCGAGTAGACTGATAGCGGCTTGATAGTTACCAGATGAAATATAAGAGTCGACTAAGAGCGACTGTATTTCGTCTTTATGGTCGTTAGGATAAGCCGAAGCGTATGCTTGTAGCACATTGGGGACACTCTCGTAAGGGTTACCGATTTCATAACTGAGGCGGGCGTAGTTCAGATGAGCATCTTTTTTAATTTGCTTATCGAAATCCATTTGAGAGGCATTGCGAAAAGCATTGAGAGCCTCTTGTTTTTGGTTGGTTTTCAAATAGCATTCGGCTAAATGATAATACGCATTTTGAGCGACGCTATCGTTTCCGCCTACGATTTTGTTGAACTGCTCGATAGCTGCTTTATAGTCGTTATTTTTGTAATAAGCGTATCCGATATAGTAATAATCGGTATTGGAGAACCTACCTTTTTTACCTTTATAGTTTTGCAAGTAAGGGATTGCTTCTTTGTATTTCTTGAGATTGAAGTAGCTTTCGCCTATAATCTTATTGAGCTCAGATACTTCTTGAGCATTTTTGGTTTTAGCGAGCTGTTTCTGTCCTTCGGTGATAGCTTCTTGATAAAGAGCTTGTTTGAAGTACATATTGGCTTGGAAGTAAGACACGTTTTTGGTGAGTGAAGCATCTTCTTCTTGTACCTCGCGGAAGTAACTTTCAGCCTTAGAATAATCGTCTTTATCATAAGCGATATATCCTAAGTAATACTTGGCATTAGCACCGTATTCTTTGGTGTTTTGCACCGACTCGAAATAAGGTTTAGACTCGGCTTGTTTGCCGGTTTGGAAGAGGCAAAAGCCTTTTTGGAAGTTGTATTTAGCTTTATCGCTACTGCTTATGCTTTGGTCGTCGATAGCTTCGTACCAAGCGAGCGCATCTTCGTAGTTGCCCTGCTGATAATAGATGTTAGCCATTTGCAAATAGGCTTCGGAGCTCAGAGGAGAGTCGGGGTGATTGACGATAAAGTTATTCACCAGCGCATCGGCTCCGTCTTGATTGAGGATAGCGGCAATAGTGGCTACGTAGTATTCACTTTGGGTTTGGATAGCTCTATCGGGATTGGAGGTTTGTTCTTTTCGGAACAAGTTCTGGGCAGGCTGATAGAGCTTGCGATTGTAGAGTTCCACTGCCTTTTGGTATTGGCTTTGTGGATGGGTAATCATTTCAGTTTCTTGTGCCCATAACAGAGGGCTAAACGCCATCAGTGAGAGCACTGAAAAAAGTGTTTTTTTCATAATGTTTTAATTATTAGATGTTAGGATATGAGGAATAGATGGGGCAAAGATAAGAAATAATTATGAAATACGAATAAAAAGGGGAGAAATATTTGTGTGAAGGGGAGATTGGGAAATGAGGTGCGAGCCGCACGGGCAGGGAAATGAGTAAATGAGAGAATGAGAGAATGAGGAAATTTGGAAATGAGAAAATGAGGAGGTAACTTTTTGGAACATCAACTTTGGCAAAGTTTTAAACTTTGCCAAAGTTTGAGATGAAAAAGCGATGTGTTGGAACTATTAGGAGCTTTCGGAAGGAAACGGAAAAGTTCGGAAGAGGAGAGGGAGAGGTTTTGGTGAAAAAAGGCTGTAAGATGGGTGGGGTTAGCTTATAGAGAGCTTATAGGAAGCTTATACGAATCTTGGACGATTGGTATAGGAAGGGTATATAAATGATTGGCTTATAGTATGATACAGCGACACAAAAAATGGTAAAAACGGGGTTTCGAGGCGAAAGAAAAAGGAATAGGTGATAGGTCTTAGGCCATAGGCACTAGGGGGAGTGTGACGGAAAAAAAGAAGTAATGACGAATGAACGAGAAGCGAATGACGAGGAGCAAGTGACGAAAAGGGGGAATGTAGCGACGGAAAAGGGGAGAGAAATTAGAGAATTAGCAAATTTGGAAATTAGTAAATTTGGAAATTAGTAAATTAACGTGAGTTCGACGTAAGAAAAGTGTAGCTTGCGCTACAGAAATCTTACAAATCTTTAAAAAAATCAAACAAATAGGCAACAAATTGCCTAAAAATCTCGCACAGATTACACGGATTGCACGGATAGTCTTTCATTTGACAATTGACAATTGATAATTGACAAAGGTGATGGGCACGAATTGGCAACTGCGTTGCTGGATTTCACAGATTACAATATAAACACAACTGTAAATCAGTATTGATATATATAGAACTGACGTTAAATTAGTATGGGTTGTTGGGGAAAAATGGAGAGGCTCGGGAGAAGCTCTGGAAGAGAGGGGCTGGAGGTTTAAACTTTGGCAAAGTGTGTGACGCAAAAGTGACTTTTCAGAAGGTTGTTCGATTATAACGATGTAGTTTTTGGCTTTTTGCGAGATGATGTTTGTTAGGAAAATTGGTTATTGACAAAATATTCGTATCTTTGCCCCTTATAAAGTATTAGCTAATAAAAAGAAGAATGAACAGACAGGAGATTATAGACCTTACTACTCGTATTTTTGTTGAGGAATTTGAAGTAGAAGCCAGTGTGATTGCCCCTGAGGCAAACTTCCGCGAATCGTTAGGATTAGATAGCCTTGATTATGTGGATTTGGTGGTGCTGATTGAACAAGAATTTGGTGTGAAATTGGTAGAAGCCGATTTTAAGCCTATCGTAACCTTCAACGACTTTTATACTACCTTAGAAAATAAAGTGAATGCACGCTAACGAACAAGCCAAAACGAAATGGCAAGGCAAGTCTAAGGGTACCGTATTAGGCTATAGTATCTTTGTGTGGCTGATGAAACACTTGGGTATTTATGCTGCTTATGCTTTGCTCATCTTTGTAGCGTTCTACTACTTTTTGTTTGAGTGGCGCTCCAATGGCTATATGTATTACTATTTCCGTCACCGCTTGGGCTATTCGCCTCTGAGAGCAGTAGTGAACTTGTACTTAAATTATTTTACTTTCGGGCAAACTATTATTGATAAGATTGCTATCTTGGCGGGCTTGGAAGAGAAATTTACTTATGAGTTTGATGGAGTAGAAAGCTTACATAAACTATTAGACGAACAACAGAGCGGAATACTTATTTCCGCACACATAGGCAACTTTGAAATTGCTGAACCTTTTTTCAGGAAAATAGATATTGATTTGAAGATAAGCACCGTAACTACCGATATGGAACACTCGGTAATCAAGGAGTATTTGGAGTCGATTTCTAAAAATAAACCCTCGAATCAGTTTATCTATGTGAAAGAAGATATGTCGCATATCTTCAAAATCAACGATGCTATTGGCGACAACAAGATAGTGTGTTTCACGGGAGACCGATATTTTGAAGGGGTGCGTTCGCTCAAAGGAACGCTGTTGGGTGCAGAAGCTACCTTCCCTGCAGGTCCTTTCTTTATAGCCTCGCGCTTGAAAGTGCCAGTGCTTTTCGTTTATGTGATGAAGGAAAGTAGGTTGCATTACCACCTCTACGCCCAAGTAGCTGAGGTGAAAAGTCGCGATGCCCAAGCGCTACTTGATGCTTATACCGAGAATATGGAGCAGATGCTACGAAAGTATCCGCTACAATGGTTTAATTATTTCAACTTTTGGGACGAACAATGAAACGCGTATTGGTAGTATATTACACCCAATCGGGGCAACTCAAAGAGATTATCGATAGTGTACTATCCCCACTCACGGAGGTAACTATCGACTTTTTGCCTATTGATACGGCAGAACCTTTTCCTTTTCCGTGGACAGGCGAGGCGTTTTTTGGAGCTTTCCCAGAGTCGTATTTGCAAATACCCCAGCCCTTAAAACCTTTTCATCTGGCACATACCGATTACGATTTGGTGATATTAGGCTACCAAGTGTGGTATTTGTCGCCTTCTATTCCGTTTAATTCCTTTTTGCAGAGTGAAGCAGGTAAGCAACTGTTACAAGGCAAACCTGTCGTTACCATTTCGGGCACGCGCAATATGTGGGTGATGGCGCACCAGAAAGTGAAAAAACTCTTAACCGACTGTGGGGCGCGCTTAGTGGGCAATATTGCCCTTACCGATAGGCACCACAATCATATCAGTGTGATTACTATTGTGCAGTGGCTCTTTTCGGGCGATAAGAACAAACGCTATCTCGGTGTGTTCCCCAAAGCAGGTGTTGCCGATAAAGACATACAAGGCGCAAGTGTATATGGCACGCTCATTGCTCCTCACCTGCAAACTGGTGATTACACAGGACTGCAACAAGTAATAGTAGCCCACGGAGGTGTGCATTACAAGCGTTTTCTCCTTTCAGCAGAGAAGAAAGGCAATCGCCTTTTCGGCATTTGGGCAAAGATGATTTACGGCAGTAAGAAGCGTAAATTCCTGCTGAAATGCTTCCGCATCTATCTGTATATCGCTATTTGGGTGCTGATGCCCATAGTATGGTTGCTATACTGGCTCACCTACCCATTGTTCTTTTGGAAAGTAGAGAGAGACAAGAAAAAGTTCACAATTGATAATTAAAGGATATAAAAATATAGAATTTGAACAACAGTCTCTTACCTGTTACTTCTTACCTATTATCTGAATAAGCCTTTTACCTGAATAATATGAACGTTTATATAACAAAAGCAAGTAAATATTTACCTAACAATCCCATTGGCAACGAGCAAATGGAGACTTTCTTAGGTCTCATAAACCAAAATGCCTCTAAAGCACGACGCCTCGTGCTCCGCAACAATGGTATTCTCACCCGTTACTATGCTCTTGATGAGCAAGGTAACCCTACTCATAACAATGCCCAGCTTACGGCTTTGGCAGTACAAAATCTATTGGACGGCGAAGTGCCTTGGGATACTATCGAGGTGCTCTCTTGCGGTACCTCTACCCCCGATGTGCTCTTGCCCTCGCACACTTCTATGGTGCACGGACTCTTGGGCGGACACTCGGTAGAACTGAATGCCTCTTCAGGGGTGTGTAACTCAGGAATGAATGCCCTCAAATTTGGGTACTTATCAGTAAAGGCAGGCAATAGTGTGAATGCAGTATGCACGGGCTCTGAACGTGTATCGGCGTGGTTGCGTGCCGATAAATACGAAAACGAAGTACAACTTTTAGCCGAGTTGGAAGCACACCCAGCCATTGCTTTTAAAAAAGATTTCTTGCGCTTTATGCTCTCCGATGGGGCTGGGGCTTTTCTGTTAGAAAACAAACCGCGTGAAGGTGCTTTGCAAATAGAGTGGATGGACGCTTATTCGTATGCTCACGAGCTCGAAGCGTGTATGTATGCCGGTGGCGACAAGCTCCCCGATGGCAACCTCAAAGGTTGGAGCGAATACCCTGCCGAAGCGTGGCTTAGT
Source organism: Capnocytophaga sp. G1920 (assembly GCF_051417515.1). Classification (NCBI taxonomy): domain Bacteria; kingdom Pseudomonadati; phylum Bacteroidota; class Flavobacteriia; order Flavobacteriales; family Flavobacteriaceae; genus Capnocytophaga; species Capnocytophaga sp. G1920. Next base: position 22,114 of record NZ_JBPRKH010000026.1, on the reverse strand, counting down.
GAATCTATTTTTGCTATCAAGCAAGATGTGAAGCTACTCAATGAGAATATTTTGCTAAAAGGCGCTGAGAGTATGCGTGCTACCTTAGATAAACACCAACTATCGGCAGATAATATTACCTATTTCTTGCCTCATATCTCGTCTTGTTATTTCAAAGAACGCTTGTATGAAGCCCTCAAAACAGTAGGTATCGACCTTCCGTTAGAACGTTGGTTTATCAACCTCCCCGAAGTAGGCAATGTAGGCTCTGCTTCTGCTTATTTGATGTTAGAAGCCTTGATACACTCAGGCAAACTCAAAACGGGCGATACGGTGTTGCTATCAGTGCCCGAGAGTGGTAGATTCTCCTATTCTTATGCTTTTTTAAAGGTTGTTTAACTATGGGGTTACCAATTACAGATAAAAATAAAATCCTTACTCTTATACCCCAGCGTACTCCCATTGTAATGGTAGATGCTCTTTGGGAGTATACCCCCACCGAGGGAGTGGCAGGGCTCACCATTGTCCCCAGCAACCTCTTTGTACAGCAAGGGGTATTCTTAGAAAGCGGACTCATAGAGCACATTGCCCAAAGCATTGCCTTGCACAAAGGTTATTACTACTATCTCAACGGGAAACCTGCCCCTATGGGGTATATAGGAGCAATTAAAAACATAGAGATACAATCGCTACCCAAAGTAGGCGATACGCTTAAAACACACATCACTATCCAGCAAGAGTTTATGGACGTTACCCTCGTAACAATGCAAACCTTTATAGGTGATACCCTTATCGCCCAAGGCGAAATGAAAACCGTACTTGCTCCTAACCCCTGAACCCTGACACCTGAATATGAACATATCAATCCACAAATACCTCCCCCACCGTCCGCCGATGCAAATGGTAGATACCATTACCGACATCAGTAATACACACGTAGTTACTGAGTTTGAGGTGAAGCCTACTTGCATATTTGTGGAAGAGGGGAAGTTTGCCGAAGTAGGACTCATCGAAAATATGGCGCAAACCTGTTCGGCAATTGTGGGGCAGTTTCTCTTTGGTATAGAAGATACGTCAAACTATGTGATAGGCTACATCAGTGCGATTAAGAAATTGGAACTCTTCGCCTTGCCTAAGGTACAAGAGGTGGTACGCACCGAAGCTGAATTGCTTTCTCGTTTCGATACCGATGAGTATTACATCTGCTCAATGCGTTGTAATGCCTTTGTAGGAGATATTCTTATGGCAACTGCTGAAATGAACTTAGTAATTAAAAATCTAACGGAATGAAAGAAACCGAACTACCTCAGGAAAAAGGTGCCTTACAGGACTTTACAGAACTGTGCTATGTAACCGATGACGAAGGCAACTACACCACCCTATCCAGTTCGGGCTGGGAGGTGAAGAGCATTGCCTTAGAAGCCTCGCTCAGCCGTTTGCAAGAGCAGATTGACGAGGCAAAAGCCGATGTGCTTGCAGGACGTAAAAGCCCCATAGTGTATTATATGCTCCTCAACCGTATGGATTGGGCAGTCCTTGCCGATGCTATGCACCGCTGGCAATGGGTTATCAAGCGTCACGCCAAACCTTCGGTATTCAAAAAACTATCTTCTAAAACGCTACAACAATATGCTGAGGTGTTTGACATTACGGTGGAAGAACTGTGTGAGTTAAGCAAATAAAAGTCCCTTACTCTAAATGAGTAAAGGACTTCGTTTTATTACTTTTCATACTGTAATAGACTGTGTGGCTCTCCCCATTTCAACTAATTTACTGTTTGGTATAGCTTCCTTCAACACGACCATTATGAGTTACTCTTATCTTGTTACCTCCTTCTTTTTCGAATACAAAAACTTGTTCAGAGGAACCGATTTTATAGCTAACCTTATAAGTATTATTTGTTTTCAGGTCTTTTATATTAGTAACCGGCAGATTCTTTTCCTTAAAACAGTTCGTATTACCTAAGGTTATTTGGCAAAAGTCATCGGTTTTAAAGGCATAACCGAACTGCTTGTTGTTGGTCGTCCAATAGCCTTGAATCCACTTCGGAGGGAGAAATCTTGCCGTAGAGATGTCCCCTTCTTCTGTACCATTGTTGTCGTCTTTTCCGCAAGCAAACATTCCTACAAAGGCTACTAATAATAGAATTGCTTTTTTCATCGTTTATTACTTTTTAAAATTATTATTGGTGCAAATACACAACTACTCTTTTTAATTACAAACCTTTCGCTGCTTTCTCTTTCATATAAATAACTACTTCCTCTGTCGATAGTTTTCGCAACTGCTCAGGTTGGTAAGCCTTATACTGAGGAGTGACCAATAAAGGCTCTGACAACAGGCTACGCTTTTGCTTATTCTTCTGCAAATAACTCTCCAATTCCGATAAAGAAGGAAAGATTTTGTATTGTTTTTTGCCTTTAATATCTTCTATTTCGTAAATACCACAGGCTTGCTCCCATATTACCTCAGCAGCACGCAAATATAAGGTAGCAATAGCAAGAGTTTTAAAAGGGAAGAGAGCACGGAACTTCCCCTTATCATCTACATCAGCACAGATACATCTGCCACAAGTACTACAAATATACTGCCTGTGGTGTAGCAAGCACTCTTTGAGGTTTAACAAAGGCGTGATGCGACTATCTATCGCATAACACTCAGGACAAGCTTCTTTCATTGTGCTATTATTTTAAAATCTGATATAAACTGCTTATATAGCTCACGCCATTTCAAGTAATTGACTAATTTCCTCAGCGTGTGTACGACAGTAGTACATCACAAAAGCAATGTAAGGCACAAAGAGAACGATGCTCCACACTAAACCGCGAGCAAACGCTTTGTAATCACCAATGCGATAGAGCACATAGCCTGCCCAAATTAGGTTGAGTGTCATTGTAATATGCGACATTTGAGCAAAGATGTTAGCACCACTCCACGTAAAGGTAAAGAGCCCCATCGTACCAAAATAGTACATTGGCAGGAAGGCAAGCGGTAGCCAAACAGTCTTTTTAGTCACCCAAAAGACGATAAGGCAACCTAAATACACCAAGCTACTAGGAGAACAAGCGTTGTAAGCCAACCATTGCTCAAAGTTTACTTTCAGAGTAAAAAAGAAGTAACCACTCCCTGAAAGGGTAAGCAATAATAAGACAATCGCCAAAGCGATACCTGTGATTTTTTCTGTTTTTGTAAGATTCATAATGTTAGAAATTAGAAGTTAGGAAATTGCCCGTGCAGTTTGCACTGGGATATATATCTCAGTTTTCAGTTTCTCTTCGGGGGTACGACGGCAGTCGTTGAGGTATTTCTCGAACATAGGTTCATCGCGCACTTCGTATTCACTATCTACCACCCAGCGCATAGCAGCATCGTAGACAGCTGAGAGCTGAGTATAACTACCTTGATAGAAAAAGATTGCATATTTGCCTCCTGCTAAGGTTTTACAACTCACTTCACCTGAGGGTTTAGCCGGCTTGTGAATAGCCAAACTCACCTCGGAACGTTGCAAAGAGGCTTCGGTAATTTTAGGGTCGTCATACGAAACACATATCGACTCAATGCCTTTGGTAAAGAGTTTTTGCGATTTTACAACACCCCACAATTGTTCATAAGCTTTGTTGTAGTTAAGTGTCCCGTATTCTCCTGTAAGAGCTACGTAAATAAGACTTTTGGGCTCAAGCTCTACTATCTTTGGAGCTTTGAGCACTACTTCTGGATTGTTTATTTCTTTCTTCATAATATAAATATCTCTGTTTGTTCTATACTGAGTAGGGGTAATACCATATTGATTCTTAAACGCTTTGGAAAGAGAGGCAGGCGTTTCATACCCTATATTAAAAGCTATTTCTTCTACCGAAAGCTTCGAATAGCGTAACAGCTGGGCTGCCGTTTCTATGCGCAAACGAGCAATAAAGGCAATGGGTGATTCTCCTTTAAGCGCTTTAAAGATGCGACAAAAATGAAAATTAGATAAGTTAGCCACATTGGCGAGAGTTTTTATCTTTATAGAAGTATCGAGATGACCATTGATGTATTCCGCGACTTTGTTGATACGCTGAGTGTAATCGTTATGAGTAATGAATTTCATACAGATTTATTTTGAATTTCTGTGGCAAAGATACGGCACTTTTCCAAAGAAGTCTTTTCCTATCTTGCTAATTTCACCCTGTAAGTTCATCTTTCCGTCACCACATTCCTCTTTTTTCCGTCGCTACATTCCCCCTTTTCCGCCATACTCCCCCCTAGTGCCTATTCCCTAAGACCCCACACCACCCCATTTTCTCATTTCCAAATTTCTTAATTCTCTAATTATTCTTTCTCCTTTCCGTCGCTACATTCCCCCTCTCCTTGGGAGAAGTCTCCGAATAGGAGAGTATGTGAACGGGGTGAGGATTCTCTTTCTTTCGCCTCGAAACCCCGATTTTAACATTTTTAGCACTGTCGTATTACAGTATGAATCAACAACTTATACACCCTTCCTATACCAATCGTCCAAGATTCGTATAAGCTTCCTATAAGCTCTCTATAAGCTAACCCCACCCATCTAATACCCTTTTTTCATCAAAACTCTTCTCAACTCCCTTCCGTTCTTCTCCGTTCTCTTTCGAGCACTCCTAACAGCCCTAACATATCGCTTTTGCGGTACGCACTTTGCCAAAGTTTAAACCTCCAGCCTCTCTCTTTCCCTGAACTTCTCCTGAGCCTCTCCATTTTTCGCCATCAACCCATACTAATTTAACGTCAGTTTTATATATATATCAATACTGATTTACAGTTGTCTTTATATTGTAATCTGTGAAATCCAGCAACGCAGTTGTCAATTCGTGCCCATCACATTTGTCAATTATCAATTGTCAATTGAAAAACTTTCCGTGCAATCCGTGTAATCTGTGCGAGATTTTCAGACAATTTGTAGCCTATTTGTTTGATTTTTTTTTTAAAGATTTGTAAGATTTCTGTAGCGCAAGCTACACTTTTCTTACATCGAACTCACGTTAATTTACTAATTTCCAAATTCTCTCATTTCCTTATTTCCTCATTGTGATATTTGTAACATTCTATTAGTTATTTTGTAACAAAAACACTGTTTTTTTACTGAAATAATTTTGCATAAAAACAGTGCATAATAGGCATTTCTTTGCGTTTTCATCAAAGAAATGCCTATTTTATTGCAAAAAACGCAAAGAAATCGCGTTTTTATGATTTTTTTCTCATCTATTTTTTGCAAACATTATGAGTAAATTTGTTAAGGATAAATTTGGAACTTAACAGAAAACTTTTCTACCTTTGCACCAGTTTATAAAATAATGTTATAGAAGATGAGATTAAACAAAGTATCTTTCGCACTATTTTTAATACTAATAGTGCAAGGCTTCTCGTGGGCGCAGGAACGAGAAGTGACAGGAACAGTACGCGATGCTAGTGGAACTGAAATGATGGGCGTAGCTGTAATAGTAAAAGGAGAACAACACGGTGTTCAAACCGACTTTAATGGTCGTTATAGCATCAAGGTTGCTCCAGGTAAGACCTTAGAGTTCTCATTCTTAGGAATGAAAACCCAAAATCGCAAAGTAGGCACTTCAGGTCGCATTGATGTAGTAATGCAAGAAGAAGCCCAAGTGATTGACGAGGTAATAGTAACGGGTTATATGCAAACTAAAAAGGATGCAGTCTCTGCCGGGGTAACGACTATTGGATCTGAAAACTTAAGTAAGTTAAATCCGTCTACTTCTGTGGATAATATGCTACAGGGGAAAGCTGTAGGGGTAGATGTTACTGCCTTAAATGGTAAACCAGGACAAACAGCCTATATGAAAGTGCGTGGTGCCGTATCCTTAAATGTAAAAGGAGGAGATAAATCGCAACCATTATATGTAGTAGATGGAGTATTTGTAGATAAAGACGATATGAATATACTAAACCCCAACGATATAGAATCAATGTCAGTATTGAAAGATGCGTCGGCAACTGCTCTCTACGGTTCGCGTGGGGCTAATGGAGTAGTATTGATTACTACCAAGCAAGGGAAAAAAGGACGTACAAAGTTCACCTATACAGCTCGTACAGGCTTTGGAGACAAAGCTCCAGATCCTTTTGAAATGATGAATGCTGAAGAAAAAATACGCTATGAAGAAGCTGTAGACCCAAATACTTATAGAAGAACAGCTGATAAGAAAGAGAGACTCATCAGTTATGACAATGATTGGAAAAAGAATATCTTGAAAACAACCTTTATTACTTCACATATGCTTTCGGCTTCAGGAGCATCAGAAGACACTAATTATTTTATATCAGGTGGTTGGGATAAAAATACAGGTATATTGAAATACTTAGATGGTTTTAATCGCTATACAGCTCGTTTAAATCTCAATACAAAGATGACTGATAAAGTGAAATTTGGTTTTACTTCGAGTTTGTCACAAACTAAAACAGACGAACCTCGTGATAGGTATAACCAACAGAACCCCTTTGCGGCAATGTATTGGTACAATCCGTACGAAAATATATATAAAAGAGATGAAAATACAGGTCAGTTTATAAAAGATAAAAAAACAGGAGAGTACGTATATGAGGTGGGATCACAAGTACTATCTATCATAGAAGCTCTTCAAGCACAACCAGAAGAAGTAAAAACAACTCAGCTTTTAGCGAGTGCTTTTGCGAGTTATGATATAACTCCTGCACTTACTTTCACTACACGTTATTCGGCTAACTATAAACGTTACAAAAAAGAGTACTACGTTCAGCCAGGTTCTATATTAGACCAAATAACAGGAAGTAAGACAAACCCTGGCTCCAAAGCCGATTCAGGAAGTGATAGGTATAATTATACTTGGCTCAACCAATTGACCTATTTAAAATCATTTGGCAAGCACAATGTTAATGCTACCTTATTTACTGAATATACTGATAATTATTATCACTCTTATTATTTGAGAAGTAAAGGATATATGTCTAAGTTCTTAACGACCCAAGATAATGGGGCTAAGCCTGAAAATGTAGAAACTACAAAATCTGAAAGTGCGATGTTCTCAGTTGCGGCTGCTCTAAACTATGATTACAATGAAAAATATAGCCTTACAGGGTCAGTACGTAGAGATGGAGCTTCACGCTTTGGAAAAGACAATCGTTATGGAAACTTCTGGAGTGTAGGAGCTGGTTGGGATATTGCCAAAGAAGAGTTTATGAAAAGTGCCGAATGGCTTAATCGCGCTAAACTAACGGTATCATATGGTACTACTGGTAACTGGGATATTCCTAACTATGCTGCCAAAGGGTATTATCTATCAACTTCTTATGGAGATTTTCCAGCTGCTGTATTCAAAAGTAGTATTGCCAACTCTAACCTCACTTGGGAAACACAAAAATCTTTTAATGTGGGAGCAGAATTGGCAGCTTTTAGCAATCGATTGTCAGTAACAGGTAGTTACTTTACCAATACTCGTGAAAACTTCTTGTTTGAAATACCTCACTCTTGGGAAGAAGGAGGCTATACCCAATACGTGAATACAGGTAATATGAAAAATTCAGGTATTGAGCTTTCGGTGAGTGGAGATGTGATAAAAACTCCTAATTTCAAATGGAATCTGGGAGCTAACATTACCTTTATGAACTATAATATAGAAAGTTTAGGAGATGGCAGAGATGACTTAACTGTGGGTAATTCAAGTATGCTAAAAGTGGGTGAACTACCTTTTGTGTATTATATGAAACGTTATGCAGGAGTAGACCCTGCAAATGGTGATGCACTTTATTACCAAAAACTATACGATAGAAATGGCAATGAAACAGGCGAACTAAAAACAACTAATAATTACAAAGACGCTAGTCAGTTTGTATTGTCAGGAAAAAGTCCTTTTGCAAAACAATTTGGAGGGTTTAACACTTCTTTTGTCTATAAAGGAATAGATTTAAATGCTGATTTTTCATTTAAATTAGGTAACTATATTTACAACCAAGTTGCCCAAGATTTGCTCAGTGATGGGGCTAATGTAAATATGAATCAAAGAAAAGACGCCTTGGATTATTGGAAAAATCCAGGAGATAACAAATTACCACGCTTAGACGCAAGTTTCAATCAATCATCTGATAGATTTTTGCAAGATGGTTCTTATTTGCGATTCAGAACTCTATCACTCGGTTATACTTTCCCTAAAGATGCTGTAAATGGTTTAGGATTGCGTATCTTTGTACAAGGACAAAATTTGTACACTTGGACAAAATTTGAAGGAGACCCTGAAGTATCTATAGGGGCTGCTGAATCACAATTACGAGCAAATCAAGAGTTTATTTCAGGTGAAGTGTATTTATACTCTTATCCTACTTTACGCACTTTCTCAATGGGACTTGACTTAACTTTTTAATCGCATAACTATGAAAAAAATATATAAAAAAATAGGACTTTTATTATCGCTTGCCACATTATTTACGGCTTGTGATTTAGACCGTGAACCTTACGATGGGATAGAATCAGAAAAACTCTTCTCTACTGTCGAAGGAGCACAAACCGCCTTAAAAGGTGTATATACAAGTTTCCAAAATTATGGCTACTATCACAATAATGGAGGGCTTTTTATATGCCCAGATATCCTTTCGGACAATCTTACCTATAACCCAAAAGGTAGAGGAACTTTTCGTACCTTATACGAGATGCGCTACAATAAAACTGAGAATGGTTATAATCTCTATAAAAGAGGATACCTTCTTGTAAGTAGAGCCAACAACATTTTGGATAATCTCGATAACCTAAAACAGGCTACCGATGCTGTAAAAAATGCTATAAAAGGAGAAGCCTTAGCTCTTCGAGCTATTGGTCATTTTGATGTAGCACGCGTATATTGCAAAATCCCTACACAGTCAGCAGATGCTAAACAAAGTATGGGGATAGCTTACTTGAAGAGTTTTGACCCAGAAGGAAAACCTCGTCGTTATGGGACTACTGTGGATAATACCTATAAGGAAATTATATCCGATTTAGAAACAGCTCTTACCCTAATGGACGATACCAAAAAGGACGGTCAGCTAAATAAAACAGCGGTTAAAGCTATTCTTTCAAGAGTGTATCTCTATTATGGAAACTATCAGAAAGCAAAAGATTATGCTGATGCAGCTATAGCTGATGGTTCATTTAATATTGCTCCTCGTGACCAGTTTGCTAATGTATGGAAAGACGCTTATACTAAAAATGTACTTTTCCGTATTCTTTTTACTGAAAAAGATAGAATACAAATAGGATCTGCCTACGGTCAAAAAACAAATGGACAAAATAAAGCTGAATTTGTTTGTTCCTATGATTTATACCAATTGTATCAGAATACCGATATACGCAAATCAACTACTATTTCTACTGACACCTATGATTCTGGGCTATATAACACAATTTCTAAATATCTTGGTAGAGATGGAGGTAGTGCTAATATAGTAGATGGCAAATACATTCGTATAGAAGAAGTCTATCTCACACGAGCAGAAGCGAATTACAGATTAGGAAATACTGCCCAAGCTTTAGCCGACCTCGATGCAGTGAGAGCACAACGCTATTCAGGATTTGTGAGCGGTAATGAATCAGGTACTGCTTTATTAGATGCAATACTATTAGAGCGCCGTTTAGAATTGGCATTTGAAGGCGATCGCTTCTTTACCTTGAAAAGACTTGGACTCCCTATACAACGGAATGCAACTAAAGGAGCTCTTGCTGATGGTACAGGTACCCCTCCAGCAGCAAGATGGGTAACCCTTCCTGCAGGTGATTATCGTTGGCAATTACCTATCCCTGAAGAAGCATTTAATTCCAACTCTGCTTTAATAAAAAGTGAAGACCAGAATCCTGGTTATTATTAATAGAAATCTAAACTATCTTATCTTATAAACAAACATTCCCTGCAATGCCTCTGGCATTGCAGGGAATGTTGTTATAATTTACACTACTTATTTACCGCGTGGTTATAAAGCACCATTACTTTATACCAGTCTATTACGTTAAAGAATTTAGTTAGTCACTGCTTTACCAAAAGCCATTTAAAAGTTTTTAAAACTACCAAAGTCACGCCTATGTTTGTATTACAATCTGTATAAATCTAGTAACAAAGCTACTAATTCGTACCCATCACATTTGTCAATTATCAATTGTCAATTGTCAATTGAAAGACTATCCGTGTAATCTGTGTGTAGTCTGCGAGCTGGCATAGCAGAGTATGTGTCTAAAGGTAGCTTGCTACCTATTTGTTTAATATTTTTAAGATTTATAAGATTTCTGTAGTGTAAGCTACACTTTTCTTACATCGGACTCACACTAATTTAACAGTCCATACAGTTCACACCACGGGGATTTCATTTTCTCATTTTCTAATATACTAATTTTCTAATTCCCTAATCTGCTAATCTGCAAATCACTTTCTTGTCGCCAAACTTCTCAGCGAGCCATTGTTGCAACTTTTGGCGATCCACTTCTTTGGCTACCTCTTTGCCTTTTACAGTCTCTTTTTTAGGTGTGTAGAGCATCACCGTAGTGAGAGGAGGGTTGCCTTTTCCCGAAAAATCTGTCAGTTTTCCAAAATAAAAACTCTCAATATTAGGGAACAATACTTTTATTTCTTTGGCAAAAGTAGGGTCGGTATATTTGTATTGCGCCAACTCTTCTTTTAGCTGATTTATCTTTATGTCTTTATTAGAAAGCGACGCCTTGTTTTTGTTGATTTCCGATAGCATCTCTTTGTCAATATCCGACTCTTTTTGCCTAATGATGAGTTCAGTATTGTGCAATTTGAAGTTTTTGAGGTTGCTTTGTAGTGTTTTTACTTCCTCATCGGTAAATTTCTTGTCTAAAAAAGCCAATTCAATGGTTTTAGGCGAGGCATTGTAGTGTATTTTCTTGTAAATAATGGTATAACCGCTGTTTTCAAACTCGGCAGTGATATAATGAGCTACATTCTCGTGGAATTCCTTCTCTTTCAAAAGGCTATATGCCAAATACAAACTAGGGGTAACAATAAGGATTACCAATGTGGTGATAACAACGCGCAAACGCTTGTTGAGCGCTTCGTTACCCGTGTTTTTAGGAGTGTATTTCAGGTATTTGATGATGAGGAAAGTAGCAATCCCAATGAAGAAACAGTTGATGCTATATAGATAGAAAGCTCCTAAAAAAAAACTAATATTACCCGTAGCCAAGCCAAATCCAGCTGTACAAAGCGGTGGCATCAAAGCAGTAGCAATTGCCACCCCTGGTATAGGGTTCCCTCTGTCTTCTCGGGTGAGGGAGATAGCTCCTACCAACCCACCTACAAAGGCGATAAGCACATCATAAATGGTAGGCGAAGTACGTGCCAAAAGCTCTGACTGTACATCTTTAAACGGACTGATATAGAAGTAGATAAACGATACTATAAGACTCACCACAGTAGCGATGAACAAACTCTTGCCCGTTTTCTTCAACAGGTCGAAATCATAAGTAGCCAATGCAAATCCTGCCCCTACGATAGGTCCCATCAAAGGAGAAATAAGCATCGCCCCGATAATTACAGCAGTAGAATTCACGTTTAACCCAATAGAAGCAATCAGGATAGCACAAGCCAAAATCCATAGATTAGCGCCACGAAAAGAGATATTGCTAAGGATATCTTCAATTACTTTTTCCTTTTTCTCTTCCCCCTGATGTAAATTAAAAAGCTTTTTCAAAAAACTCATAATGTAAGATATTAGATGTTAGTTTTTAGTCATTAGTACAAACGACTAATGCTTTTTATGTGAAGTGCAAAGATAAGCATAATTTATCAATTAACCAATATGCTAATTTGTCGATTAGTGGCGCAAAACTATAAGATATTAAATGAAGTAGCAAATGTATTCGTCTGCTATTCAGTTTAATACCTATTATTGTTCGGTGTAGACCCACTGTAGACCCACTGTAGACCCACTGTAGAGCCACTGTAGAGCCACTGTAAAGCCACTATGTGCTCGGTATAGGTTCGGTGTATATAGGAATACAAAATCGCCGTGCGCTATTCATACCGCACGACGATTATTATAAGGGATTTGCTATTATTTATTATCCTGCATCGCAAACACCGATTTTAGTAGAGGGGTAGTGCGCGCTGCTATGTTCGTGCGTATTTCCTTCTCCTTATCGCCCACCTTCACAAACAATCCATTGATAGCCTGTTGAGTAACGTATTTAGTAAGGTTCGGTTCAACGGGCTTTACCAATGGTATTTGGTTATATTTGTTGATAATGTTCTCCCATACCTTATCGGCACCTACTTCACTAAGCGAGGCTTGCACTTTGGGAGCAAAAGCAGTCTCCAAAGAACTATAAGTGCTGTTTTTTAGGTAGGTAGTCGCTGCGGTATTGTCACCTTTTAAGATGTTCATCGCATCGGTAAAAGTCATATTTCGTATCGCCGATAAAAAGATAGGCTTCGCCTGGCTCACAGCATTTTCGGCTGCTTCGTTTAGTACTTTTAGCCCTTGGTCAGCCAAAGAACCTAACCCCACCGAACGCAAAGTTTTATCTACCTTCTGGAGTTCTTCGGGTAAGAGAATGCGCACCGCTTGGTCTTTAAAATAACCACCGTCTTTGCTCAGTAAATCCACCCCACTACTTACCCCCATTTCAAGGGCTTGTTTGAGTCCGCTGGCTACATTAAATCCGCTACCACCTTGGGTAGTGTTGCCCATAACTTGTTGCAATTCGTCGCAACTGTTCAGAGTAAAAGAGCCCATTGTTAAGAGCCCCAAAAGCATTACTTTTTTCATATATTTGTTTTATTAATTTTTAACTGTCTTTTTCTTATTTCATCTGTATAAGTAGCGTAAATAGTAGCAGAAAATTATTATTTACCTTTTATTTATTGAAAGGTATATACTGAAAATGCTCGCAAAAAGTATCGGGAAGGTAATCACAATGCCTATACCAAAAGAAAGAAAGCCTGCTAATACAAAAACACAACCCAAAAAGGTAATGATAAGAGCAGTGAAAGGTGCAAGCATTATTCTTCTATAACTCTCTCCCATAGCCTTGAAAAGAGGTTTGTTTTCCAAAATAATAATCGGGATAGTGAGTACAAATACTAACGAGATGATAGTGTTAAAGGCAAGTCCTAACGAGTACATTCCTATGGCAGAAAAGCCTACTAATATAAAAGTTTTAAGGCACATTTGCAGAATAACGTGGCTTAAAATAGCACTTGTTTCAGGAGCGCGATAATAAGTGAATAGGTTGCTCAAAGTAGCGCGTTCCCCTTGGATTACCGTCGCGTAGTTCTTGTAAATACCTGCTGTAAAAGGGGTAATGATGCCATCTACAAGCAACGAGAAGAACCAAAATTTAATAACAAAACTGTGGCTACGGGCTAAAGCTACAAGCTTTTCGGGGTTGCTTTGCAGAGCTATGATATCCTCTAAAGGCATTCCGAAGATAGTAGTAATAAGAGAAGCGTAAACTAAAAACACTACTGTAAATAAAATAAGAGAGCCCAAAAGGTGCACTCCGAAAGTACTTTGGTATAGTTTAAAAGTATTGCGCAATATGTTCAAAAATTTCATAGCAATAGGTTAAAAAGATTGGGTGAGCACAAAATTCCGACGAATGAGCTCTTCGTCCATTCCTGCAGCAAAATGTTCCTTATGGTATTTCAGGAGGTAAATATACCTCACATAACGCCTTACCTTATTATAAAACAGTGCTGTAGGTTCTACTTCCCCTGTGATATAAAGAGGCACTTGCTCAGTATCGATGTCCAATTGTTCAATAGAGAAAAGAATGTAATACAAGAAGTCTTCAATGGTTTCATAACTGAACCTATTGAAGTAATACAGTTTTTTACCTCTAAACACTACAAAGTAAAAAGAGCCTACTTCGGCATAGATATACATCACTTCGAAAGCGTGCGAAGAGTAGTGTTTGAGGAACATACGTAGTAGTGAAGTAGCAAAGTGTTGGTAGTCGAACCTACCGTAATAAGAAAGTAGTGCGTTATTTACTATTGTATTGGGCAAATAAGCATTCACCGTTTCAATAGATATGATTCTATCAATTTCCACGGTATAGGGTTCCGCCTCCGATACATCTATACTGTATTTGAGGTATTCCAGCATTTCGTCTTTTCCGCCGTAAAGAGACTGTGGGATAAAAGCAAAAGAAGGGGTATTGTGTAAAACCTTAATAGTATCGAAATCTTGGCGGAGGTCGTCTTCACTTTGTATCACAAAATAAATTTGCCTATCAATTTCTTCTTTGCTCTTATAGCTGAAGTTGATAGGAAAATTATAAATAGCCTCTACACACAGAAGTACAGGGTTAAACACACAAAAAGAAAGTCCATCCAAGTTTATTTGAATGGACAATTCCTTAAAGTACGTTTTAAACTGATTATTGCTTTGCAATTTTTGCGTCATAAGAAGTTGGCCAGTTACCGTTTTCAGTAAGCTCTTCGAGTGAACCTACTTGAATATTAGGACCTCTTACATCTTCTACCGATGTTTTTGCAATTTCTTTTTCTACTAAGTCTTCATCAAGACCTTGTAGCACCACTCTCTTAGGCACATACGCTTCAAAAACGGAAGATTTTACATTGTTCTTGTCGGTAATTTCTCCTGTTTTCATTATAAACTGACCAGGAATTTTACCTTTAATAGGAGGCAAATCGCGCAAATGCAAATAACGATTATCGCCTTTAAACAATGAATCTTTTACTGATACGTGCCCCAAAGTATCAATAACTACACCTTGGCGCATTACCGTAATTTTAAAAGTCTCATCGAAAGCATTCCAGCTTGTGTCGCGTTGTGAAGTAATAGTAAATTGTGCAGTTTCGATGAACTTAGTAAGCTCATCAAAATTATCGGCATATTTGCCGTTGAGTCTCAAATAAGCATCTTGCGCTGCACGGATATCTTTTAGTTTCTTAATTACCTCGGTGTAGCGTTCCTCCTTAATTTTTTTGAACTCAATAGGGCCTGTGATAGACCTGTAAATTAGGTAGCAAAATACTAAACCTAATGCCCAAAATGCAATAGTTACAATTTTTTTCATCGTTTTAATTCTATAAATTAATAATAACTTTCTTGACTGGTATTGCGCAAAACTACAATCTTTTTTTGAAACAAAAAAATTATTTTAACTTTTTTTTATAATTTTGCTCTCAGAACAGTTTTTATTATGAACGAAAAAGCCTTTTTTAGCGCCCTTATTAGTGCCTTTAAACACGAGCCTACTCCTTTGCAAGATATTGCTTTACAAAAGATTACAGAATATCTGTTCTCAGCAGATGCTTCTGATAAACTTTTTTTACTAAAAGGTTTTGCTGGAACTGGAAAAACTTCTATCACCAACTGTCTTATCCGTACTTTACCGCTCATAAACCACCAATCGGTGTTATTAGCACCTACCGGTAGGGCAGCCAAAGTGATGACCTATTTCACCCAAAGGCAGGCTTTCACTATTCACAAATATATTTATTACTCCAAAGCTGATGGTACTGATGTATCCTTCAAACTGCGTGCCAATAAGCTCCAAAATACTTTATTTATAGTAGATGAGGCTTCGATGATTGCTGATAACGACTATCAACTCTTTGAGCGCCCTTCATTATTAAACGACTTAATGCGCTTTGTGTATTCAGGGAAAAACTGCAAACTATTACTTATAGGCGATACTGCGCAATTGCCTCCTGTTAATACCCTCGAAAGTCCTGCACTGAATATTCCTTATTTAGAATATCAGTTTCAAAAAGAAGTGCTTACGGTTACGCTTACTGAGGTGGTACGCCAGCGACGGAAGTCGGGGATATTGCGCAATGCTACCCGTTTGCGCAAACATATCTTCTCTTCGCTTACTGAAAAACAGTTCGCTTTTAAGATAAATCATCACCCTGATATAATACGACTTACTGACGGGGCTGAAATACAAGACGCTATTAGTGAGGCGTATGACGATTATGGTTCAGAAGAAACTGCGGTAATAGTGCGCTCCAACAAGCGCGCGGTGGCTTGGAACAACCAAATACGCAGGGTGATTTTAGACGTTGAAGACGAAATAGCTGCGGGAGACTTGCTAATGGTGGTTAAGAATAATTACTTTTGGTGTAAGGATAATTCGCAAGTAAGTTTTATTGCCAATGGTGATACTATAGAGGTATTACAACTTTATGACTTTACAGAAGCCTATGGTTTCCGCTTTGCTGAGGTATCGGCTCAGCTTATTGATTATCCCGAAGAGCCTCCGTTTGATACGGTTATATTATTAGACACTTTAAACAGTGAAGCTCCTGCCTTATCACCGGCTCAAAGCAATCAGCTTTATGAAGAAGTACTCGCTGATTACGCTGATGAACCTACGGCTTATAAAAGATATCAGAAAGTGAAAGAAAACCCTTATTTCAATGCTTTGCAGGTGAAGTTTTCATATGCGATTACTTGCCATAAGAGTCAAGGGGGGCAATGGGACGCTGTGTTTGTGGAGAAACCTTACTTACCTGATGATATCATAGATGAAGGTTACTTGCGATGGCTTTATACGGCTATCACTCGTGCTAAAGAAAGGGTCTACTTGGTAGGGTTTAAAGACGAGGATTTTGGTTAAGAATTAAGAGTTGAAGAAAGATGAGTTTTTTGAGTGACTTCAACTTTGGCAATAATTAGTTTCTTACTCTTCCAAAAGGAGCAAGAGCTAATGCCTGAGCTAACGAAAGGCAAGTGCTGAACATCAGTCCGCCCCAGAAGCCGTGTACTACAAAGCCACCTACTAATTTGCTTGCCAGGAGCACAATTACAGTGTTGATGATAAATAAAAAGAGCCCAAAAGTCATAAAGGTAATAGGGAAAGCAATGAACTCTAATATAGGGCGTACAATACCATTGAGAAGTGAGAGCACAAAGGCTACCACGAGTGCTGTGAAGAAGTTCTCGATATGAGCCCCCATATTTAGGTAGCCCAATACAAAAACAAGGGTTGCGGAGATGAATAAGCTTATAAAGTATCGCATAGAAAATGTATGGTTTTATTGTAAAATTCAATAGGGTTTTGAGCGTGTAACCAGTGTCCTGCTTTGCTCACCGTATCGATAATAGCGTGTGGGAAGTGAGTGCGAATAAGGGCTTCGTCTTCGGGCATCACATACTCAGAATACTCTCCTTTTAAAAAGAGCGTTTTACCCTCGAACACGTTACTATCAGGGAGTTCAGCTCCTATCTCGCTTTCATTCTCAATTAAAGCAGGGAGATTCAGGCGCAAGCCCAATCGGTCTTTGGTTTCCCAATAAAGGTTTTTCAGTAGGAATTGTCGCACTCCTATATCGCTTACATAAGCTGAGAGTGCTTCATCGGCTTCGGCACGTGAATGTATTATATCGAAATTTAAGGACGCTAAACCTTGTAAACAAGCTCCGTGATGCTCAGGAAAGTATTTAGGCGACATATCAGCAACGATGAGAGAAAGCACTCTATCGGGGTGTTCGGTAGCGAAAAGCATTGCTGTTTTGCCTCCCATAGAATGCCCCATCAGGTGAAAGACTTTCAATCCGTGAGCGTCAGCATATGCAAGCAAATCTTGTGCCATTAGAGGATAGCTGAAATCGGGGCTGTGAAAACTACGACCGTGGTTGCGTTGGTCTACTAAATGCACTTGAAAGCCCGCTTCGGCATATTTGAGCCCCAAAGTACGCCAGTTATCTGACATACCCAAAAAGCCGTGCAGGATAATGAAGGGAGTACCTTCGCCTATAATTTGAGAATGTAACATAGTTATTTAGTAAGATAATTTAAAAGTTGTTAGGGACTTTCCACTCTTCTATAATTCCTTTTTCAATAGCTTTTTGCACTAATGATTTTGCTACTGCGGGATACCAAGAGCCTGCCTCAGGATCGCCATTGGCACAAGTACCATCGGATAAGCCAGGATGTTTAATCCACAAATAAGCGTCGGCGTGAGGAGCAGAGGTTTTGGTGGTAGGGCGTACTCCTAAAGCAGCGTTGAAATTGTTACAACTGTAATAATAAGCCTTATTGGTTTGTTTAGGGCTATCGATACCATTGCGGGAGGTGTCTATCACGTAGTATTTTGTGCCTAAGTTTTTCTTTTGGAGCGTTTGTACGAACTCTTCGCTCCACTTTTCAGCCCGAGGAGTCCCTCTGTGGTCGGCGACGTTGGTAACAAAGCCACGCATATACCGGATACCGCCATCTATTACCGCTTGGGCAGCTTCTTCTTGTTTGAGTTCTGTTCCGCCAATATGCAAATACAGCAACGCATTTGGGTTGTTATCAGCAAAGGTTTTCCCTACATAAGTGAGGAGTTCAGCGCGTTCTTTGTATTTTGCATCGTTGTATTTCCAGCCTTTTTTTAAACAAAAGTTATGGGCATCGGGTTCTACAATCACTATTATAGGGGTTTTGCCAATAATAGCACTGGTGCGATCTATCCACGCCTTATAAGAAGCAGCCGTTTTATGACCTCCAGTTGAATACGAGCCACAATCTCTATAAGGAATACCGTAGAGTGTGATGATAGGTGTTTTTTGTTGTGCCTTTGCGCCTTCGATGAGGCGTTTTGAGGTACTATCGTCGAAGGCTTCTACGCCTTCGAACCATTCAGCTGTGGGAGTAGCGGCTATTTGGTAATAGAGTTTCTTTAAGTAAGGGTCTTTTTCTTGCTTAGTCATTTCATAAGCCTTAGTTTCCGTAAAGAGATAGAAAGGCTTGGAATAAGCTAATAAAGAACTGTCTCCTTTTTTAGGCTCTTCCTTTTTAGGGTTCTCTTTTTTAGGATTTTCTTTTTGTAGAATCTCTTCAGTGTTACTGTTTTTGTTACAAGAGATGGTTGCGAAGCATATCACAATGATGAGATACGGATATGTAAGAAAAATGAGTTTTTTCATTGGATAATATAATCAATGATTAATGGTTATTTGATGATTCTTCGGTTAAGGTTCGTCACATACTCAGCTGTGAGCTTTCGCTGGCTTCCTCCAAAGAGGGAATTAATGTAGGGCTCTTATCTGAAAGCGAATGTAGGTAATAGGTTTGTTTTGCTCCAAATAGAACTGCTCATAAAAGGTTTTAATTTCGGTTACTTCTTCGGGTACACCGTCGCTGTTATAGATGTTGTGATTGGCATAGAGTACTTTATGCCCTGCTCCGTGTAACAATCCTAGCGTATAGCCGTGCATAAACTCACTATCGGTTTTTAGGTGGATATAACCCTCAGGAGCAAGGATATGCTGATACCGCGTTAGAAAATCGGCGTTTGTAAGGCGGTGCTTGGTGCGCTTGTATTTAATTTGAGGGTCGGGGAAGGTAATCCATATTTCGCTT
Organism: Capnocytophaga sp. G1920; assembly: GCF_051417515.1. Lineage (NCBI taxonomy): Bacteria > Pseudomonadati > Bacteroidota > Flavobacteriia > Flavobacteriales > Flavobacteriaceae > Capnocytophaga > Capnocytophaga sp. G1920. The sequence continues at coordinate 2,830 of NZ_JBPRKH010000026.1, read as the reverse complement.
ACTTCCTCAGGGGCAAAACAACATTCGATGAGTTCTATTTGGGTGCGCAAGAAGGCTACATTGGTAATATTTTCGTCAGTAGCAGTTTTAGCACCTCGCCAAAAGCGTGCTCCTTTGATATCGATACCTATAAAATTCTTCTGAGGGTAGCGTTTGGCTAAGCCCACTGAGTATTCGCCTTTACCACAACCCAATTCTAAGACAATAGGGTGATTGTTCTTAAAAAAGAGTTCGTTCCACCGACCTTTATAGGCAAAAGCACCGTTAAGGAGCTCTTCGCGTGAAGGTTGGATTACATTGGCAAAGGTTTTATTTTCTTCAAAGCGTTTGAGTTTGTTTTTGCTTCCCATAGATTGAGTGAATAGAGAAAAGTTAGGCGATTACGCGTATGGTGTTCTTTACTTGTTCGGCTATTTGGCGTGCTTTGTTGATATTTGGGTTTACAATGGTTACGTGTCCCATTTTCCTAAAAGGGCGTGTTTCTTTTTTGCCGTAGATATGGGGGGTTACGCCTTCCATTGCCATTATCTGTTCGATGTTTTCATACACTACCTTTCCTTGATAGCCTTCTGCTCCTACAAGATTCACCATTACGCCTGCGACCTTACTTTCGGTACTTCCTAAGGGCAGGTTTAAGATAGCGCGCAGGTGTTGCTCAAACTGATTGGTATAAGCTGCCTCGATACTGTAATGCCCTGAGTTATGTGGGCGAGGAGCGACTTCGTTTACCAAAATCTCATCGTTTTCTGTTTGAAAGAGTTCGACGGCTAAGAGTCCTACTACTTCAAAAGCTTGGGCTACTTGTATTGCAATAGTACGTGCTTTTTGAGCGACAGCCTCTTCAATACGCGCAGGACAGAGCACATACTCCACCTGATTGGCTTCGGGGTGGAACTCCATTTCTACCACAGGGTAGGTGCGCACCTGACCCTTTGCATTACGAGCTACGATTACTGCCAATTCCTTTTTGAAAGGCACTAAGCTTTCGGCAATGCACTGGTCGTTAGGTAAAAGATTTAGGTCGGTGAGCTGGCGGACGATTTTCACGCCATTACCGTCGTACCCGAAGCGTGCTGACTTCCATACGAAAGGCAAAGAGAGCTGTTGTTCATTGATTGCCTTTTTCAGACTTTCGGTATTTTGAAAGACTTGAAAAGGAGCGGTAGGGATACCGTGAGTGGCATAAAACTGTTTTTGAGTGGCTTTATTTTGGATATTCTTGATAGTTTGAGGGCAGGGATATACTTTTACCCCTTCGGTTTGTAGTTTCTCTAAAGCTTCTACGTTTACGTTTTCGATTTCAATGGTGAGTACTCCTACGTCTTTACCAAAGTTATATACGGTATTAAAGTCGGTAAGGTTGCCTTGCACAAAGGTGTTGCAGGCAATGCGACAAGGAGCATCGGGGGAGGGGTCGAGCACCTTGGTGGTGATATCGAACTTGCGAGTTTCGGTAAGGAGCATCTTGCCTAACTGACCTCCGCCAAGGATTCCGAGTGTAAAATCGGAAGAGAAATAATGGGGCATATTGCTTTTAATGATTAGTGGTTAGAGGTTAATGGTTAATGAGGAGGCAAAGATACGAAATTAATTTTTAATACCAAAAAAGCGAAGAATGCCAATAATACTGATTAATGTCAAAAATGCCAAAAAAACTAAATAATGCCAGAGGGGTCGCCCATTCCACCATCAAGTGCAATTTTTCAGATTACTTTCTGATAGAATAAATCTTTAGGTTTTTCAAAATCTAATACTTTTCTTGGTCTATTATTAATTTTATATTGATATTCTTTAATTTCTTTATCTGTAATATTTTTAAAATCAATGTTTTTTGGTATGTATTGCCGTACAAGACCATTAGTGTGTTCACTAAGACCTCGCTCCCAAGAACTATAAGGATGAGCAAAGAAAAATTGTAGGTTCAATTTCTTTTCAACTCGCTTAAAGTCAGAAAATTCATTACCATTGTCAGCAGTAATTGTCTTTATATAGTTTTTGTAAGGCAAGGTCATATCTATAAGTTCATCTGCTAATGATTTAGCTTTCTTTCCTTCTTTTAACTTTCTCATAAATAACATTTTAGTAGTCATTTCAACCAATGTAAGTATCGCTCCTTTATTTCCTGCTCCTACAATTAAATCTATTTCCCAGTGTCCAAACTCTGTTTTCTGACTTATAACCTCAGGACGTTCTTCAATAGACTTTTTATCTTCTACTTTCTTTTTACAAGTGTACAATGCTCTACTTCTATGCTTAAGCTGATGACGAGTGTGTTTGTATAGTTCGCCTCCGTTTTCTTTGTCTTGGTGAATGAAATTATAGATAGTTGTTTTTCCAACCATTGGTATTCTATTTTTTTTACAATACCCTACAATTTGCTCAACAGACCACTTGTTCTTCAGTGATATGCTTAATAACAAAAACTTTCATTTCTTTAGTAAATTTACGTTCTTTCCTAAAACGTTCTTTACGCTCTTCTGAGATTTCTTGAGCTACTTTTGGACTGTATTTTCCTGTCTTTGTTTTGTTTCTTGACAGCTCTCGACTGACGGTAGAGGGATTACACTCTGCATAAAGAGCAATATCTTTTTGTTTGATTCCGCTTGCTTTTAAAGCAGAAATTACCGACCTTTGCACCAAATTTAAATGCTTATATTCTTTCATTGTCATTTACAAAGAAAAGCATTTATTTTGAAAGAGAAAAGACTTTTATAGTTTTTTCTCTTTTTTTATTTCTCAGAGGGTTTTGCCTCTAAGGGACAACCCTCTGAAAAATAAAAGTTTTACTAAAATTTACTACTTAAAATTGCAATTATTAGTGGAACTTACA